>NZ_JBFAKH010000183.1:0-5669 GCF_040655635.1 Streptomyces sp. NPDC050388 | reverse complement strand
ACCTGGATCAACGCGCGATCCCCCGCCTCAAGTCCTGGCGAACTCTCGGCAGCTGACCTCTCCAGTTCCAAGATCCCCGACAGAGTCAAGCTCAGTACACGGGGCCGCTGGATCGTCGACGCGGACGGCGACCGTTTCACACTGTGGTCCGGCAACTGGCACGGAAACAGCGGCATTTGGAACGGCACCGACAGCGCGGACGAGGACGCCTACCACCACGCGGGGATACCATTCGGCCTCGACAGTGCCCCCATGCCCAAGATCATCGCCGGTTTCCAGGAGATCGAGGTCAACAGCGTCCGGCATGCTTCTCGGCTTCCCGGGAACCGCCTTGTCAGTACTGCTCTTCGTCGTTCCGGGCCCCTCAGCGGGCCGGCGTTCTGCGAGGGCGCCCCGCGGCGGGCTGAACAGCCGCTGGGAGTTCCCTGCGCGACTGTCCGCCCCCGAAAGCCCCCCCCATGACGACGTCGGCACTTTGTCTCACATGTGGAAGAAGACGAGGGATCGGACGCGAAAGGGGTTACGCGTTCGCGTGAGGCCCGCTAACTTCCTTGAAATGAACCGGTCATAAGCCCGTTCGGGTGAAGGGACCGGTGCTCGACGGCGCGACGGCGCGCGCCCGGACTCCTCACGGCAGGCCCTCGGGCCGCCGCAACCCCCATAGCCCTGGAGACTCCTGTGCGCACGAGATCGCTCGGACACAGACGTGTCCGCACGCTGCTGACAGCCATGGCCTGCGCGGTGGCCCTGGTCCTGCCCATGGGCCCCGCCGCAGCTGCCCCCGCGCCCGCCCCGGGCGGCGCGGCCGAGGCTGCGGCAGCCGAAGACTTCCAACAGGTCACCCTCGCCAAAGGCGTCGCCGAAACGGGCGAACCCATGACACTGGCCGTCCTGCCGGACCGCTCGGTGCTGCACACCTCGCGCGACGGCACCCTCCGCCGGACCGACGCGGCCGGCACCACCACCATCGCGGGCACGTTGGACGTCTACAGCCATGACGAGGAAGGCATGCAGGGCGTGGCCGTAGACCCCGCCTTCTCCGCCAACCGCTTCATCTACCTCTACTACGCTCCCCGGTCGGCCACTCCGGCCGGCGACGCACCCGCCGACGGAACGGCATCCGACTTCGCCCCGTTCGACGGCGTCAACCGGCTGTCCCGGTTCGTCCTCAAAGCCGACGGAACCCTGGACACCGGCAGCGAGAAGAAGATTCTCGACGTGCCCGCCTCCCGCGGCCTGTGCTGTCACGTCGGCGGCGACATCGACTTCGACGCGGCAGGCAACCTCTACCTGTCGACGGGCGACGACACCAACCCCTTCGCCTCGGACGGCTACACCCCCATCGACGAGCGCGCCTCGCGCAACCCCGCCTACGACGCCCAGCGTTCCTCGGGCAACACCAACGACCTGCGCGGCAAGATCCTGCGCATCAAGGTGAACCCCGACGCGACTTACAGCATCCCGGCGGGCAACCTCTTCGCACCCGGCACCGCCAGGACCCGGCCCGAGATCTACGCGATGGGCTTCCGCAACCCCTTCCGGATGAGTGTGGACAAGGCCACGGGCACCGTCTACGTCGGTGACTACGGCCCCGACGCGGGCACCGCCAACGCCTCCCGCGGACCCGCCGGGCAGGTCGAGTTCAACCGGATCACCAAGGCCGGCAACTTCGGCTGGCCCTACTGCACCGGCAAGAACGACGCCTACGTCGACCACGACTTCGCCACTGGAGCCACCGGGGCGGCCTTCAACTGCGCGGCCCCGAGAAACACTTCGCCGCGCAACACCGGCCTGACCGAACTGCCTCCCGCCCAGCCCGCCTGGATCCCCTACGACGGCGGTTCGGTCCCCGAGTTCGGCAACGGCTCCGAGTCGCCCATGGGCGGACCCGTCTACCGGTACGACGCGAACTCCACCTCCGAGGTGAAGTTCCCCGCCGAGTACGACGGCGACTTCTTCGCCGGCGAGTTCGGCCGCCGCTGGATCAAGCGGATCGAGGCCGGCGGCGACGGGACCGTGCACTCCATCAACTCCTTCCCCTGGAGCGGCACCCAGGTGATGGACATGGCCTTCGGCCCGGACGGCGCCCTCTACGTCCTGGACTACGGCACCGGCTATTTCAACGGCGACGCCAACTCGGCCCTGTACCGCATCGAGCACGTGACCGGCGGCCGAGCCCCGGTGGCCCAGGCCAAGGCGAACGTCACCTCCGGCGGAGCACCCCTCGCCGTCGCCTTCTCCTCGGCCGGCAGTTCGGACCCGGACGGCGACGCGCTCGGCTACGCCTGGGCCTTCGGCGACGGCACCACCTCGACGGCCGCCAACCCGTCCCACACCTACACCACCAACGGCCAGTACACCGCGACACTGAAGGTCACCGACTCCACCGGCAAGTCCGCCACGGCCTCCGTCCAGATCACCGTCGGCAACACTGCCCCGACCGTACGGCTCGACACACCCACCGACGGACGGATCTACAACTTCGGCGCCGCCATCCCGTTCAAGGTGACGGTCACCGACCCCGAGGACGGCACGATCGACTGCGCCAGGGTGAAGGTCACCTTCATCATCGGTCACGACAGCCACGGACACCCGCAGACCTCGGCCACCGGATGCACCGGCACCCTGCAGACCCTGGCGGACGGCGAACACGACCCCAACGCCAACATCTTCGGTGTCATCGACGCCGAATACACCGACAAGGGCGCCAACGGACAGCCCGCGCTCACCGCCCACGACCAGCACATCACCCAGCCCAGCCACCGCCAGGCCGAGCACTACAGCGACTCCGCGGGCGTCCAGGTCATCAACCACACACCCGCGCACGGCGGCAAGACGGTCGGCGAGATCCACAACGGCGACTGGATCTCCTTCACGCCCTACAGCCTCGACAACGCCACCGGCTTCACCGCCCGCGTCTCCTCGGGCGGCAGCGGCGGCACCCTCGAGGTCCGCGCCGGCTCTCCCGCCGGCACCCTGCTCGGCACGGCCACCGTGCCGAGCACCGGCGGCTGGGAGACCTTCCAGGACGTCACTACGTCCCTGACCGACCGACCGGCCGACTCCACCACCCTGTACCTCGTTTTCAAAGGCGGCAGCGGCGCCCTGTTCGACGTCGACGAGTTCTCCTTCACCACCTCCACCGGCGGCCCCCGTACGGGTGAGGTGAGGGGGGTGAACGGCAAATGCCTGGACGTGGACAACGCGGGCACGGCGGACGGTACGGGTGTGCAGGTCTGGACGTGCAACACGTCGGCTGCGCAGCGGTGGACGGTGGTGGATGACGGCACGCTGAGGGCGCTGGGCAAGTGTCTGGACGTCTCCGGTGGCGGGAGTGCGGACGGCAGCCGGGTCCAGTTGTGGACGTGCAACGGCACGGGCGCGCAGAAGTGGGCGGCCCAGTCGGACGGGACGGTCCGCAATCCGCAGTCGGGCAAGTGCCTGGACGCCTCGGGCGGTACGTGGAACGACGGGACGCCGGTCCATCTGTGGACCTGCCACACCGGACCCAACCAGAAATGGACCCTGCCGTAGAAAGGAGGCGACCCACCATGCGTACCCTGCTCAAGACGGCGCTCAGCCTGTGTGCCGGCGCCCTGCTCTGCCTGACCTCCCAGGCCGCGGCCCTCTCCGGTGCCGCACCCTCCTCCGGCCACGCCGTGCACGTCCCGGACCGCACGGTCACCGCCAAGGCCGACCCGGCGTACGAGATCCTCGTCTTCTCCCGTACGGCGGGCTTCCGCCACTCCTCGATCGACGAGGGCATCGCGGCCCTGCGCGACCTCGGGGCGGCGAACAACTTCACCGTCACCGCTACCGAGGACCCGATGGCCTTCACCACCGCCCACCTGGCCCGGTACCGGACCGTGGTCTTCCTGTCGACCACGGGCGACGTCCTCGGTCCCACCCAACAGACCGCCTTCGAGCGATACTTGGGCGCGGGCGGCGGCTACGTCGGTATCCACGCCGCCGCCGACACCGAGTACGACTGGCCCTTCTACGAGGGACTGGCTGGCGCCCTCTTCCAGTCCCACCCCGCCATCCAGCCCGCGACCATGAAGGTCGAGGACCGGGCGCACGACGCCACCGCGCACCTGGGCCGTACCTGGCAGCGCACCGACGAGTGGTACAACTACCGCACCAACCCCCGCACCACCGCCCACGTCCTGGCATCGCTGGACGAATCCAGCTACTCCGGCGGCACCATGTCCGGCGACCACCCGATCGCCTGGTGCAAGGACTACGCCGGTGGTCGCGCCTTCTACACCGGCGGCGGCCACACCGAGGAGTCCTACGCCGACCCCGCCTTCCGCAGGCATCTGCTCGGAGGGATCCGCTGGGCCGCCGGCACCACCCAGGCCGACTGCCGCCCGGAGACCGGCTACACGCCCCTGTTCGACGGCACCTCCACGACCGGCTGGAAGCAGGCGGGCCCCGGCGGCTTCACCCTGGCCGACGGCACCCTCACCTCGTACGGCGGACTGGGCCTGCTCTGGTACAACGCGAAGGAGTTCACCGGCGACTACTCGCTGAAGCTGGACTGGAAGCTGAGCGGTGACGACAACTCCGGTGTCTTCGTGGGCTTCCCGGCGTCCGACGACCCGTGGTCGGCGGTGGACAACGGCTACGAGATCCAGATCGACGCCACCGACGCGGCCGACCGCACCACGGGAGCGGTGTACGGATTCCGCTCCGCCGACCTGGCCGCACGCGACGCCGCGCTGAACCCACCGGGGGAGTGGAACACGTACGAGATCCGCGTCACCGGAGAGCGGCTCGAGATCTTCCTCAACGGCCGGAAGATCAACGACTTCACCAACACGGACCCGGCTCGCAGCCTGAAGCAGGGCCACATCGGACTCCAGAACCACGGCGACGGCGACGAGGCGTCCTTCCGCAACATCCGAATCAAACAGTCCGGATCGCCGTCCGGCCCCCGTACGGGTGAGGTGAGGGGGGTGAACGGCAAATGCCTGGACGTGGACAACGCGGGCACGGCGGACGGTACGGGTGTGCAGGTCTGGACGTGCAACACGTCGGCTGCGCAGCGGTGGACGGTGGTGGATGACGGCACGCTGAGGGCGCTGGGCAAGTGTCTGGACGTCTCCGGTGGCGGGAGTGCGGACGGCAGCCGGGTCCAGTTGTGGACGTGCAACGGCACGGGCGCGCAGAAGTGGGCGGCCCAGTCGGACGGGACGGTCCGCAATCCGCAGTCGGGCAAGTGCCTGGACGCCTCGGGCGGTACGTGGGACGACGGGACGCCGGTCCATCTGTGGACCTGCCACACCGGACCCAACCAGAAATGGACCCTGCCCTGACGCGGAGCTCGTCCGGTGGTGCGTCGGCGTCGGACCGCTGATGCCCACCGGGCGGCACGGAACCCACGGCTGAGCCCGACAGGCCCGGCGCACCGTCCTTCTCAGCGGTGCGCCGGGCCTGTCGGCCACGCAACGTGAACACGCGCTGTCCATGATCGTGAGGTAACTTCAAGGCGGTGTTCGCCCTTGCCGACGTCCAGGCCGAGTGAAGACGCCGATGCCGCCGGTGTCGATTCCGTTCGGGAGCCTTCCGGCTGGCGTTGATGCCCCTATGGATGTCAAGTAGCGATTGCGGCACGTGCGCGGCTGGCTGCGGGGCTCGGAGTGGCGATGAGCTGGTAGACCTCCCGT
>NZ_JBFAKH010000182.1:0-5672 GCF_040655635.1 Streptomyces sp. NPDC050388 | reverse complement strand
CACAAGGCGTCCGTCGGGTTCCGGCCGGCCCATGGCGACGCTGCCGATGGTGTGGCCGGACTGAATCCGCACGGCATGGCCCAGTTTCCCGGTCCTCAGGGCCGGGTGCCTGGCTGCCCTGGTGACGGCCCAGCCGTCCTCGATCACGACGGTCGACGAGCCCTCCAGCGAGCGTGATGGCCTCCCACCCCACTGCTGTCCGGGCCGATGATCGCGTTCTGCGCCCCGTTCGGCAGCAAGAAGATGATCACGAAAACGAACGTGTCGAGGTTGGCCAGGCCCGCTCCCCCGTGCAGCGGAACAAGGCGACGATGAGCGCGTAGACCAGAACGGTCCGCAGCACTTTTTCCGCGATGGGCACCTGGGTGGTCAGCGTCTCATGCCAGATGGCTTTCTTTCAGCGCGTCATCCGTCACCTTCGGCCAACAGGGCTGCGACGCATCCGGACCACGGGTGCACAGGCGGCCAGGACGGCGCACGCCACCAGCACCGGAGGGAGTACTCCGGCCCATCCCGGAGCTGCCCGCAGCAGTACCACGGAGACCCCCGCGCCCACCATCAGGGCCCCCAGCCGAACCGGCACCCACCGGTCCGGGCGGCCCGCGCCCACACCCTTCACAATGTACGTGGCCAGCGTGCCAGTCAGATAGGCGGTCGGCGCCGCCGCCCGCCCAGCCGCCACCATGGCCGCCGCTTGGATGCCTCTCGTCACCGCAGCACCGAACTGCAGGGCATCCCGTGCCGTTCACCCCGGCGATCCGCCCGCGGCAGCCCAGAGCCCCGCGCCCGCGGCCAACACAACCGCCTCTCCGACCAGGCAGAACATCACCGGCGGCGGCCAATGCGTGTCCACGTCGGTGCGCTGCCGGGTGAGCCAGGCGGTGAGCCTCCCTCGTAACGTGGAGGCATCGTGGCGGAAGGGGAATTCGGGAGTCATGGCGTCGGGGAAGCGGAAGTTCGATGCGGAGTTCCGGGAGGGGGCTGTACGCATCGTGACCGAGACCGGGAAGCCGGTCCCGGAGGTCGCACGGGGCGCCGGTCGCGGGCGTCATCGCCGCTGGTCCGATGCCGTGATCACGCCGTAGGTGACCAGACCGTAGACGATGTGCGGCACGACGTCGGCGGTCCAGTCGCGGACCGACCACGTGCGGGGGTCGCTGACGCCGAGGCGGGCCATCGGTGCATCGGCGAGGGCCATCGCCAGGGCGCCGGTGAGCAGGCCGCCCAGCCACAGGGGGCCCCGGACACCTGCCCGGCGGATCAGCGCCACGACGGCGCCCGTGCCGGTGCCGACGGCGATGCCCGACAGGGCTCCGAGGCCGGTGAGCCGGTTGTCCCGGCCGCTCGTGTCCGGGACCGGGTGCCCCATGAGTGCGGTGATCTTGTCCACCGCGGTTTCCGGCGTGCTGCTGGCCGGTCTGCCGCGCAGTGCCATGTCGGCGTAGGTCACGGCGTTCAGAGCGGTGGTGCCGGCCGCTCCCGCGGCGCAGCCGCGCGCGATGCTTCGGATCATGCCGTTTCGGGTTCCCGTGACTTCCGCTACCAAAACAGTGCTCATCACGACGTAGGGATGAAAGAGTCCGTAAATGCGCATATCAGGGCGCGATCTTCCAGCGCGAATTGTTCGGCACTTTCAGCGCGGACCTGTCCCGCTCGGAAACACGATTCTGGGGCCTGGCCTGGAAGTTCCCAGATCACAGGACTGGCCGGGGCGTTGTCACGTTGTCGAGGGTGTTGGTGTTTGGCGGGCGTCGGGGCGTACTGGGGCCGGGTTCCGGCTCCGCGTTCAGGCCGTGGCGGGCAGGCCAGCTGTGCCGGCGATCTGCTCCCAGATCACCGGCGCTGCCAACCTGCCCACCACGGCCTGACCACAGGCCCCGGCCGCGGGCTCACCACGCCCCGACCCGCCATCAGACAGTCACGCACCCAACAACGTGACAACGCCCTCCGGACCACCCGAACGGATGACCCGGATACGCGCCACTCCCGGCCCCCATCCGCCAGGCCCGAGCCGGTGTCGCTTTGAGAGACGTAAAACGCCGATTCCTCGCATAATCCTCTCCATCACGCTCGCCGGACCCACACCATCTGGCAGTACTGGTACGTCCCGGCTTTGTCAGGGCCGCTTCCCGCCCTCCCCGGCACCACCCGGATCAGGCTGCCCTCAGCTTCAACATCCCTGCTGCGACAGGGTGTTGGTGCAGGTCTTCCACCTCCACTCGAACCGACAGCACCTCACGGCGCAAACAAGATCCCCGACAGAGTCAAGCTCAGGCGGAGGTGCTGATGCACCTCATTTCCCCAGCGGTTCCATTCGTGCTCGGACTGCCGGTGGGGGACTCGCAGACCGGGGCCACGACGATGCGCCGCCACCACGCGAAAGGTAATCAGCGTGACGGTGTCCTCGTCGACGGCACCAAGGTTTCCCTCGATCCGTCCTTCCGCCTTGCACGGTCCGGCTCCGCGGGCCGCGATGCAAGTCGGCATACTGCTGCTATCCGCCCCCTTTGCATTCCTCCAGGTAGTCGACGGCGGGACCACAAGTAGGCTCGCCCCATGTGCAGCGTGTCCGCAATGTCGGCTTCTTCGGTCTCCTTCGAGATTGATATCGCAACGCGTTACCTGGACCTTGCCGGCGTCTTCTCGTGCGCGCTGCTGGGCGGTGCGGTAGCCCGGACGGCCGGCCTCGACCTGTTCGGATTCCTGGTGGTGGGCATTATTTCGGGTCTGGGCGGGGGGCTGATCAGGGATGTGCTGTTGCAGCACGGCACACCGGTCGCGCTGACCGACTACGCCTACCTGTCGACCGCCGTGGCCGGTTCCGTGATGGTGTTCCTCATCAAGCTCAGTGAGCAGTCCTGGAACCGGCTGTTCACCGCGCTCGATGCCGCGGTGATCGGGTTCTGGGCGGTCGCGGGCGCCAACAAGACGTTGGCGGCCGGTCTGGGCTGGCTCCCGGCCGTCCTGCTGGGCACCGTGACCGCTGTCGGCGGCGGCGCTCTGCGTGACGTCATCCTCGGCCGGGTGCCGGCTGTGTTCGGTGGCAACGGCCTGTACGCCACCGTCGCCGTCGCGGTCGCCGGAGTCATGGTGGCCTGCTCGTACCTCGGCGTCCCTCAGGTCGGCATCGGCCTGGGCATCGCCCTGGCGCTGGTCTTCCGGCTCACCGCCGTGCACTACGGCTGGAACCTTCCCACCGGCCTGGACTGGCGGCCCCAGTCCAAAGTGGCCTCGACGGTACGGCGCCACATCAATCCCCCCACCCGAAACGGGGAGGAAGAGTAGTCCCACCCGCGTAAGGAGTCATCATGACCAATAATCGAGCCCACACTGTGCTGGCCGGCCTCGACGGCATCCGCACCCACCTCGAGGAGGTCTACCAGGACCTGCACCGGCACCCCGAACTCGGACTGCGGGAGCACCGCACCGCGGGAAAGGTGGCCGAGGCCCTGCGGTCGTTCGGCTACGAGGTCACCGAGGGCGTCGGCGGGACCGGCGTGATCGGGGTCCTGGAGAACGGGGACGGCCCGGCCGTCATGGCGCGTGCCGACATGGACGCCCTCCCGGTGCGCGAACAGACCGGCCTGCCCTACGCCTCCACCGCGACCGTGACCGCCCCGGACGGCACCGAGCAGCCCGTCATGCACGCCTGCGGACACGACATGCACGTGACCTGCCTGCTGGGCTGCGCGCGGCTGCTGGCCGAGGACCGCGACACCTGGCGGGGCACCTTCGTGGCGCTCTTCCAGCCCTCGGAGGAGAACGGCGACGGAGCCGAGGCCATGATCGCCGACGGGCTGACGTCCAGGGCGCCCCGGCCCGACGTGGTGCTGGCCCAGCACGTGCTGCCCTATCCGGCCGGATACGTCGGCACCCGCCCCGGGCCGTTCCTGTCGGCGGCCGACAGCCTGCGCATCACCGTCCACGGACGGGGAGCGCACGGTTCCATGCCCCAGGCCGCGGTGGACCCCGTCGTGATGGCCGCGATGATCGTCGTACGTCTGCAGACCGTCGTCTCCCGGGAACTGGCAGCCACGACCCCGGCCGTGCTCACGGTCGGCAGCATCCACGCGGGCACCGGCCCCAACGTCATTCCCGACAGCGCCGTCATCGAACTCAACGTGCGCACCTACGACGACGCCACCCGCAGCCACGTCCTGGACGCGATCACCCGGATCGTCCGTGCCGAGTGCGAGGCGTCCCGCTCGCCCCAGGAGCCCGAGATCGAGCGGACCACCTCCTTCCCGCCCACCGTCAACGACGAGGCGGCGACCCGTCGGGTCGCCGAGGCCTTCGCCGCGCACTTCGGGGACGACGCGCACACCATCGACCTGCAGACCGCGAGCGAGGACATGAGCGAGATCCCCGGGGCGTTCGGGGTGCCGTTCACCTACTGGGGCATCGGATGCGTGGACCCCGACCGCTACGCCGAGGCCGCCCGCGAGGGCACCCTCGACCAGGACATCCCCGTCAACCACAGCCCCGCCTTCGCCCCCCTCCTCCAGCCCACCCTGGACACCGGCGTCCGCGCCCTGACCGTGGCCGCCCTCGCCTGGCTCGGCACCTGACACGAGCCCGGCCGTCGGAGGAGGCGCGCTGGTCGTCGAGGGCCACCTGCTGGGCGTCTGCGGGACCGGCATCGACATCGTGGAGGGCGGCTACGGCGAGCCGCCGCCCGGCCAGGATCGGTTGGTGGTCGGCCATGAGTCGCTCGGGGTGGTGCTTGAGGCTCCGGACGGCTCCGGCTTCAGCGCCGGGGACCCGGTCGCGGGCATCGCACGGCGCCCCGATCCGGTGCCGTGCGAGCCGTGCTCCCACGGCGAGTGGGACTTCTGCCGCAACGGGCAGTACACGGAGCGCGGGATCAAGGGCAGGAACGGCTACGGTGCCGAGCGGTGGAGGATCGAACCGGACTACGCGATCCGGCTCGCCCCCGGGCTCGGGGACTGCGGGGTGCTGCTGGAGCCCGCCTCGGTGTTGGCCGAGGCGTGGGAGCAGACCGACCGCATCTTCAACCGGGCCTCATGGAAGCCCGAGGTGGCGCTGGTGACCGGCGCGGGACCGGTCAGCCTGCTCGCGGCGCTGCTGGGTATCCAGCGCGGGCTCGAGGCGCACGTCCTGGACCTGCACGACAAAGGGTCGAAACCGGACCTGGTGGACGATCTGGGCGCCACATTCCACGCGGGGGACGTCCAGGACATCGAATTGGAGCCCGACGTCGTCATCGAGTGCACCGGGGCCGGCCCTCTGGTCTTCTCGCTCATCAGCGTGGTGGGGCCCAACTACGTCATCTGCCTCGCCGGTATCTCGTCCGGTTCGCGGAAGATCCCGGTCGGCCTGGACGAGCTCAACAAGGAGATGGTGCTGGAGAATCTGGTGGTGTTCGGTTCTGTCAACGCCGGGCGGCGGAACTACCAGCAGGCCGCGGACGCGCTGGCCAAGGCCGACCGGAGCTGGCTGGAGCGGCTGATCACCCGCCGGGTCCCGATGGACGAATACACCGACGCCCGGCACAAGACCCCGGACGACGTGAAGGTCGTCGTCGACCTGCGAGCCTGAGGGGGCCCGCGGCCGGGCGCACCCGGCCGGGCTGACGGCATCCGGCCGCCGAGGCGCGGCGGGCCGTCTGCCACCGCCGCCCCGGCAGCCGGCAAAGCGTAACCGCAAAGGGT
>NZ_JBFAKH010000181.1:0-5888 GCF_040655635.1 Streptomyces sp. NPDC050388 | reverse complement strand
GCTACCTGACCCCGCTGGAGATCCGGCAGCGGCACGAGCAAGGACACGCCCTCGCGGCGTAAGCATCGAGTGTCCAACGTCACGGGGAAAGTCCAAGGACACCGGAGATGGAGCCATCTTCGTCATGCCGGCCAAGGACATCGCATGGCTGGTCGACCCGCTGCTGGAACACCTGCACACAGCGCTCGTCCGGTACGACCGTGAACGGCTCGCCAACGCACCAGCGATCCGACTGCGTGCCGCTGTGCACGTCGGCCCGCTCGCCCTGCCCGACCATCGTGGCGATGCCATCAACGAGGTGTGCCGACTGCTCGACAGCCAGGTCGTGCGCGCGGGCCTCACCGTGGCCCGGGAACACCGAGGCGGCTTTCTGGCCGCCGTCGTCTCAGAGGCGGCGTTCCGGCGGACCGTCCGCGCGGGACGCACGCCGGACCTCGACGAGGAACACTTCCTCCGCGCCACGGCGCGGGTGCACGGCAAGACATTCGAGGAACCGTGCTGGCTGTTCGTACCCCAGATGACACCGCAAGCCCTCGCACCGCTCATCAGCCCGGAGCCCCTCGGAGGCGGGGGCGGAACAATTGCGCCGACGTCGCCGGCCGGCTCGAACAGCCCGGCTGGTGCCGTCTTCCAGTTCACCGGCGAAATGACCGACACCACCGTGATGAACACGGTCGGAACGATGCACATCGACCGGCGCCGGATCTGACCGTGCCCGTGCCCTCGCACCGAGCCGCATCGAAAGGAACCAGAGAGCGCATGTCCGATGACCGTTCCCCTTTTCCGCGCCGCTCTCCCGACGAGCTCGAGTCTCCGTCGACGGGAGCGGATGGCATGGCTCGGCGTCCGCCGGACCCAAGCAGTAGCGCCCCTGAAGGCACGGAGACCGTTGGCGCCAGCCGGGCCGCCCCGGCAGCGTTCGTCGTGCCCCTCGTACCGGACACTGGGCCGGCACCGATCACGGTGAACCGTCCGGAGTTTTTCGTCAACCACGCCGACAAGATCATCAACGAGACCCGCAAACCGGGCATCCTCGAAGGCTCCACGCTTTCTCGTCACCGGATCAAGCAGGAGCCGATCGCCCGCGAAGGCCAATGGGCCGAAACGTGGCAGCATGCTCTGGATCCGGCGGGGTTACACCCGCGGAAGCACGTACTGATCATCGTCGCCCCGCGGTCGTACGGATCGACCACCCTGACCCTGCACCTCCTCGCCGAGCACACGGGCGAGGAGACCGACATCGTGAAACTGGACGCGGACTGGAAGACACCCAAAGTGGGCTGGCTTCCCGCCGAGGAGCGCCACGCCTACCAGGTCGACCTCAAGGACCCTGAGCACGACCGGATCGCGGCCGATTTCCTCACCATGCTGGAAGAGCATGCCGGACTTCTGGAAAAGCTGGGCTCCTACCTCGTCCTGAATGTGGCCAAGGACCTCTGGACTGACCACTACGTCCCGGTCCAGTCAGGCATTCACGTCGTCCACCTCAACGAGCCGCCTCCTGCCCAGAGTGTCGTGGAGGCCCGGCTGAGGGCTCGCAAGGCCCCCGGCCTGGTTGCATACCTTCACTCCGTCGACAAGACCAAGGCTTCGCTAAACCATCTCGACGCCGTGGAAGCGGCCCGCACGGCGGACTCGATCATGTTGGCGTGGCGGGAACACGAACGGCTGACTGACACGTCGCTCCCCATGGACGTCCCATCATCGTGGTCCGCGCTCGATGCCGGACTGGCCGAACGGATCACGTCCGCCCTGTCCGACTGGCGGGACAAACTCGACATCCTGTTCGGGGAGACGGTCTCCGTGCATGGAGGCAAGGACACGTCGCTGCCACTGGAGGACCGCTGCCTTCTCCTGGCCCTCGCCGTGCGCCAATCCGCTCCGATGCCCGAAGTGTCCAAGGCCGCCCGGGACCTGCAGCAAATCATCAGCATCGACGCCGTCGGCGGGAGCGGCTTCGCCTCGACGGCAAGTGCAGCATTCGCCGGCCGTGGGTTGCGCCGCCGTGTCGTCGATGCCAGCGCCGGAGTTGGCAGCCACGACGAAGTCGTCTTCGACCAACCCGGCTACGGCAGGGCCATCCTGACCTATGTCTGGGACAACTACGAGGTCATGCGCGAGCCCTTGCTGAAGTGGCTCACGTCCGGGGACGGCAGCGAGGCGAATGAGCACGTCGTGGATGCCATCGCCGCTCTGACCCTGCGGCACGGAAACATCGGCCATCTCGTCCAACTCGGATCCCCGACCTACCCGGTGAAGAAGGAACTCCTCAGCGCACTCCTGGTCCAGGCCGTCCAGGACGAGCACGTCGGCCGCCAGGTATGGAGCGTTCTGTATGGCTGGGCATCGGTCAAGGAACGCGCGACCACCGTGGTGGCCACCTGCCGACAGGTCTTGAGCACCCCAGATGTCACCTCTTCTCAGGCCAGGATGGCCATGGTCCGCCTACGGCGAGCCGCCAACAGCGGGCACGAATCAGCCTGGTCTGGGGCCCTCAAAGCCTTCGCCGAGCAGGCTCAGCACCCCGCCGGGATGGCGCGGCTCATCACCGAAGTACGCACATGGCAGCAGTCAGGTCGGTCCCGCGGGGCCGGCACCGCGGCCTTCCTGGCCCTGATGTCCGTACCGGGCACCACCCCATGGCTGCTGTCCGACGAAGTCCCTTCCGAAGTAGACGTAAAGCGGGCACTGCAGGACCTGTTGGGAGACATCGATACGGCTCCCGACGCCATCAACCGCCTCACCACATGGATCAGGCAGTCGGCAACCGACCCCGACACCTACGCCCGCGTCCGCGACGGGTTGCTCCCCGTCCTGCGCGGCCAAAAGATCTTCAAGGCTTCCGTGAGCCTGATGCAGGCACTGGAGCACGTCTCAGTCGACGGGGAGAAAAACGCGGCCAACGACTTCTGGGACCGTCTCGTAGACCCGCGCGTCCGCACGGTGATTCAGCTCAACAGGGACCCGGCGTGAGGTGGTTCTGGCAGCACCGGGCCCGTACGATCCACTGCACCCAGCCACGGATGCTCCGCTGCGCGACCCCCGGTATCCACTTCGAGGCCACGTTCACGATCGAGTGGCGCCCCGCGTTACGGACCCGGCCCAATCTCGAAGACCTCGTACTCAGCCAGACCCTAGCGCGGGCCAGCGAGGTTGCACAGCTCTTCCCAGCCGTCGAGGTGCGCACCGCGCAGGACACCATCAACGCCGAGCTCGGCGCCCCAGAACACACCCGCGCCACCGGGTACCGGTGCCTGGCTGCCCGTGTGGAACTGGCGCTCTCGGAGAACGCACGGGAAGACCTTGCTCAACAGCAGGCAGACGAGGCACGGGTACGGCGGCTGCGGTTCCTCCGCACGAACCTGTACGAGCAACCCGACCTTTTCGTGCTGGACCGGATCGAAAAGCAAGGCGATTGGCCGGGCGCTCAGCAGGTTGCCGAATGGCAGCGCCTGGCACGGTGGATGGTCGCGGCTGACGAATGGTGGCAGCCCATGCTCGACCAGTGGGAAAAGGTTGGCCAAGGCTTCAACGACATTGAGCTACAGAACCGGGCTATGCTCGCGCTCTGCGACGCGCTCCAGAAGCTGAAGGGCGATGACTCGCCGGACGACTCCTCCGTCGCTTCTCGTGCTGCGGAAGGGCGGCGCAAGGAATGAGCCCCACGCTGTGGCGGATCGTCCTGGACCCTGTCTCTTCCTGGCGTGCACTTCGCCTGCAACGCGAAGCGGGCAGCCAATTGTCATTCGATGCAGCCTGGCGGCAGGCACGGATGCTGGCTGCGCCAGACGAAATGGTCTACCGGCTGCACGGCCACCAGTTCCCCATCGAGGACGAGGGAGGTCCTGCACAACCAGACGCAAAGACGTACCGCCGTCCGTAAGCACCTGTTCATCATTGGGCAGGATCTCTGCTTGACCAGGCACAACGAGCACGACAGGTAGCGGATCCGGCCGTGAAAAGGAGCGCAGAAGGCATCGCTCACCGACAGCGGGGTCTCCGTGTGGGGTGCGGACGTAATGCCCACACCTCACCGATGGCCTCGCCCACGCCCCAACGCAGGAGAGGCCGAGGAGCCTCGATAGGGCTACCGGTTCAAGTAGTTGTCAGTGGAATCCAATGCGGGACGGCGGCCAATCACCTCACACCGCGCTGCCACTCTCATCCCTCGCACGCGCCTCAAGTGCTACTTCAATGGCCGATACCGCTTCGGTCAGACTTCGGAAGACCTGGGCGCTTCGCTCAAGCCGCTTGGCCCCACGCGCCAGCGGTTCACGCATCTGCCGCTCGCATACGACGAAGTCCGAGTAGCCTGCGGCACAGGAGAGATAGACCATGTCGATCACATCGTTGGGTTTCCATGTAGTGCCACGGTTGAGGTGGCGCTCATGGAGCATCTCTCGGAAGAGGCCCAAGGCCGGAAGCGAGCTCATTTTTTGAACGAGCTGAGAGCCCGTGCCCCATGCCTTCAGTTGCTCCGGCGTCATCCCTGTGGCAAAGGATTCCTCCGCCACCTTGTTCTGCAGGTCACCGATAAGCCATGCGTCGATCGCCTTGCGCTTCTGCTGAGCATCGCCGCCGTGAGCGTCCAGCCAGTCACTGAACTTCTGGTTCGCCTCTGTCCAACCGACCTCAGGACCACGTTCCCCTCCTTCAGAGTCTAGCATCGTATCGATCAGACTCAAGGCGGAAACCAGCGCCTCGTGTTGGAATGCTGCCTGAGGTGGAAAGTCTGCCGGAGCCGGAGGCGCGACAACGCCTCTCGAGGCGGAATGGAGTGTATTCGGCTCCAGCGTGACGACCGGCGCCACGATCTCGGATTGTCCGATCTCAGCACGGAACATCAGACGGAGTTCGTCCCTCCACACCTGCAGGGGGTCTCGCAGCTGCCACCCTCTGCTGAACTGTAGTATGGACAAGCCAAGTCGGTAGCGCCCCTCCGCATTCGACCATTTGGTCGTCTCGTAATAGTGACCCGATGAAGCAGGAAGGATGATCTTTCGTTCTGCCGACCACTGCACAAGTCGAAGAGCCGCGGCTCGGTCATCAGATGTACCGCTCTGCTGCCCACTCATCGCGTCACTCACAAGGCGCCATTTGTTCTGATCCAGATAGATGACCAGCCGACCGGCCAGCTGGTCGCTGCGGTCAAAACAGGGAAGTTCGAACACGATACTGTCGCCCTTGAGTGTCTCCACAACCAAGCCTTCAAAGCTCGGCGGATAGGAGACCCGCCTCAGCAGACTTGTAGGTTCGAATAGGGGGCTACGCAGCGGCAAACGCGCCTCCTTTCCATCAGATCGAACCAGTACGAAGGTGTCGGAACCCCGATCGACTGAGATCATCACAACAGAAAGATCATCTTCGTTCTCCATCAGACCATGATGCACATCGCATCGACTCTGACGAAGTGCCGGCCCGGTGAGAGGCCCCGACATCTCACTCACGCGAAGGCCGCCCCTGCCCAAAGGCCGACCGCCAGGCTGCCGCCCAGGTTGGGCAGCTCGATGCTCCGGTCCCAGCTACCCGCGGTCACCCCGGAGGCAACCGCCAGCAGGATGCCCGACTTGCTCTCGGCGGTGACGGAGTCGTTGCAATCCTCGATCGCCCCGCAGGGCGACCGCCACCCTTGGGGCCGGACAGTCGGGCGAGGAGCTGCGTCCAGTTGCGATCCTCGGCAGCCCCGGGGGCGATCGCCATCCTGGGCCGTGGGTGAGGTCATCACCGCGGCCAGGATGTTGCGATCCTCAGTCGACCCGAAGGAAGACTGCGATCCGAGTGGGAAGCCGGCGAGTGGACTTTCCCCGTGACGTTGGACACTCGATGCTTACGCCGCGAGGGCGTGTCCTTGCTCGTGCCGCTGCCGGATCTCCAGCGGGGTCAGGTAG
>NZ_JBFAKH010000180.1:0-6148 GCF_040655635.1 Streptomyces sp. NPDC050388 | reverse complement strand
GGGTACTTCCTCGGGGCAGGCATCGTCTGGGCTCCTCTCATGAGACCCATCTGACCTTCTGTCACCCATTCCCGCATCTCGGGGGAACCTCAACCCCTCGAACCCCCAGACGTGGACGAGGGCCGGGCCCGGCCGCAGTCGTCGAGCGGCTGGTCGACAAGCAGAGCCGGAGGACCGTGGACTCGGTCATCGAGTCAAGCGCCGTGCCCCGAGATACTTGTCCCCCCGGGGACGGCACACTGCCTCGTCAGCCCAGCGGCACGCTGGCGTAGGTTTCCCACTCGTACCTCTGGTTGTCGCGGTGGATGACGATGAGATCCGCCGTGGCGATACGCGCCGGTGCCGAGGTGTCGGCGACCGCCGCCAGCGCCTTTGCGACGGGTTCGGCAGGACCGTCAGCGGCGCTGTAGGCGACGGACACGTGCAGCCGGAATGCGTCCGCCTTCTCCGGCACCTCCTTGAGGACATCACCGATCGCGGCCCTCACCGCGTTCCGTACGTCCTGCACGGGATCGCCGGGGCTGACCGGCAGGAGGACCGCCTCGGGGTCGAGGATCGCGGGCCCGAGCTGGATGTCGAACGCGGGGACGGCCGCCAGGCGGGTGCGGGCCGCGTCCACGATGGCGCGTACGTCCGCCTCGGCGATCTCGTCGACGAAGGCGACGCCCTGCATCGTCAGGTGTAGCCACTGGTCGGGGATGAGTGTGAAGGCAGGGCCGAGGGGGGTGAGTGCCGCGCGGTAGTCGGCGGCCGCCCGGTGAAGTTCGTCCTGCCCGTCGAAGGTGAAGTGCCAGGTGTAGAAGCGGCGGCCCGAGTGCCAGCCGGGCCGCCACCACCAGTGGTTCCGCATGTCCATGGTGGGTGTCATACCTGCGATCCAATCAGCCGGAAAGGCGCAGTGGCGAGAGGGCCAGGCGCCGGGGGATGGAGTCCAGCCGCCACGCGTCGATCGCCGCGCGCAGCCCCACCGCGCCCCACCGCAACCCGGCCGCCGCGCTGGCCGAGCCCCGAGGGCGATGTTGTCAAGTTACTGTTGTGGCATGAGAGTTGAGGTGTGCTGGAGGTGCGTTCGGCCGGGCCGGGGACATCCTGGTCAGGCGGTCGTGAGGGCTCCGGTGGCGGTCTTCCGGATGCGGAACCGTTCGGTCATCCCGGTGCGGTAGCCACTCGCTGTGATCGAAGGGCGGCGGGGCCGGAAGTGGCCGGAGACCCGGCCGAAGGCGGCACGGAACCTCCGGGCCGCTTTGCTGGAGCGGAAGCCCGTCATGGCGCGCTCGCGCCGCCTCGTGGGCTGATGACTGCTCTCGGCCCTGTGGTTCCAGTACTTCACACCGCGGTGCTCGACCGGCGGCATGACCGCGCGGTGGGCGGCACCGTAGCCGCGGAGCCTGTCCGTGACGATCACGCGGGGTCCGTACGCGAGGCCCTGGAGAAGCCTGCGGAGGAAGCGCCGGGCCGCGGCCGTATCGCGGCGGTCCCGGACGAGAATGTCGAGGACTCCTCTGTCCCGGTCGGCCGCGCGCCACGGGTACCGCATTTTCCCGTTGACCTTGAGGAACACCGCATCCGGATGCCGTGTGGCGCCGGGACGCGGCCGCCGGCGGCGCACCTGCGCGGCGTAGGCGGGGCCGAACGTGGCGCACCGGGCCCGGACCGTCTCGTAGGAGACCATGGTGCCGCGGTCCAGGAGGAGTTCCCCGGCCCCTCCCGGTAGGAGAGCGGGAAACGGTGATACAGCCACACGGCGTGACCGATTGCCTCGGGCGGAAACCGGTAGTCCCGGTACGACGGTGCCGTCCCGCTCTCCGCCCGCAGCCTCTCCCCGCGACGATCTGCACCAGGATCATCCCGCGGCCCGAGCCGAACCTGACAACGCCCTTCGGCCGCATGCTGCCCGTGCTCCGCGACGGCTTCCCGCTGAATGCGCTCGCCGACCTCGGACGCCCACTCGCCGGCGGGCTCTCCCAGGGATAGACCCGAGCGCCAGGAGGTGACCGCCGGGATCCGCACCGATCCCAAAAACGCCCGCACGGCCACCACGGCGCGGCGGCGCAGCGCGCCCGGCCGCCGGCACAACCGGGCTCCGGCGCGACCCGCCGCCGTCACCGGGGCGCAGCGCTGTCGGACCCCGGTGACAGGATGGCGTCAGAAGCGTCGCGTCCGCGCAGCGGCCGCGGCAACCCGAACGTCACGGAGTACCGCATGAACCGCAGTGAGCTGGTCGCCGCCCTCGCCGAGCGCGCCGAGGTGACCCGCAAGGGCGCCGACGCCGTGCTCGGTGCCCTCGCCGAGACCGTCGGCGGGGTCGTCGCCAAGGGCGACGAGAAGGTCACCATCCCCGGCTTCCTGACCTTCGAGCGCACCCACCGTGCCGCCCGCACCGCCCGCAACCCGCAGACCGGCGACCCCATCCAGATCCCGGCGGGCTACAGCGTCAAGGTCTCCGCCGGCACCAAGCTCAAGGAAGCCGCGAAGGGCAAGTAGGCTCCTGCCGCCCTCCCTGCCAGGCAGCACAACGGCACGCCTCACCCGCGCGGAAGCCGGATAGGCATCCCGCCACGGGGTAGAACGGACGCCGGACGCCCTCCGATGACGGAGAGCACCACCCACAGACCAACCGGGAAACACCCGGCGATTTCGAAGGACAAACGCATGGCCAGCGGCACCGTGAAGTGGTTCAACGCCGAGAAGGGCTTCGGCTTTATCTCCCAGGACGGCGGCGGACCGGACGTCTTTGCGCACTACTCCAACATCTCCGGCACCGGCTACCGTGAACTCCACGAAGGCGACAAGGTCGAGTTCGACGTGACCCAGGGCCAGAAGGGCCCCCAGGCCGAGAACATCGTCCGCCGCGGCTGACCCCGAAAAATGCGTGCCGCCCCGCGACGGCCACTGGGTAGAGTGGCCTCACCGACGCGGAGTGGAGCAGCTCAGTAGCTCGCTGGGCTCATAACCCAGAGGTCTTCTCCGAACTAGCGAAGCGAACATGCGACCGCCCCCGAGCGTCAGACCCGGGGGCGGCGCGTCCGCGACTCAGGCTCCGTTGGTCGCGGAGCTGATGCGAACGGCAACCTGGTTGAAGCTCGGGATCCCCATGAACACCGGCGACTCTTTCTTCCTCTGCCGTGCGTCAAGCTGCTCGATCTTCTCTGCTGCGGCGTCCCTGCTCACCGAGAGACCCTCGACGTCACCAATCCAGCCTTCCCTTTCCGCCTCGACGATTCGGTCGGGGAGTGTCATGAATCAGGCTCTGTCTCCCATGCGGTGGTGACAGAACGTCATCGCTGATGTGCCTGGTCCGAGCTTCGAGAAGAGCAGTCGCAGACGCACCGTCGAGCGGGACGGACCCGGTGTCGACGGTCGCGTCACCCGTGCTGGTCTGGGAGCGTTACTGCCAGCCACGGAAACTACTTACCGTCACCACCGCATGGGAGACAGAGCCTGATTCATGACACTCCCCGCTGGCCCGGCCCGGGCGATGCCTGGCGGCCGGTGCGGTCGGCCCGTGCCGTCAGGTGACCTGGATGGAGCGGATGGAGTTGCCGTACCTGGTGCCGTCGATGGCGGTGGTGGCGGGTCGGTCCGGCGTGGTGGCCGCTCCGAGGGTGAGCAGCAGAGGGACGAAGTGATCGGCGGTGGGGTGGGAGACGGCGGCGCCGGGCGCCTTGGTGCGGTAGTCGGCCATGGCGTCGACGTCGCCGCGGCCGAGGGCGTCCGCGGCCCATTCGTCGAACGCCCGGGTGTGCGCCGCGGCGTTGGGTGACCGCATCGCCGCGAAGCTGTGGGTCATGAATCCCGACCCGATGACCAGGACGCCTTCCTCGCGCAGTGAGCGCAGTTGCTGACCGAGGGCGAACAGGAGGCGGGGATCGAGGCTGGGCATGCTGAGCTGGACGACGGGGACATCGGCGGCGGGGTACATGGCCATCAGCGGGATGAAGGCGCCGTGGTCCAAGCCGCGGCCGGTGTGGTGCACGGTGGTCCTGCTGAGGGTGGCGGTCATGCGCCGGGCGAGGGCGCTGGCGTCGGGTGTGGGGTACTTGAGGGTGTAGTAGCGGGGGTGGAAGCCGCCGAAGTCGTAGTAGAGGGGGGTGCCGGGCGCGCTGCTGGAGAGGGCGAGCGGGGCGTCCTCCCAGTGCGCGGAGACCACCACGACGGCTCGAGGCTTGGGCATGCTCTGGGCCCAGGTGAACAGGTCGTCCAGCCACCGGGGGTCGTCGAGGGTCGGTGGCGCGCCGTGGCTGACGAACAAAGCGGGCAGGGGTCCGTCGGCCTCCTCCCAGGGGCGTTGCCGACGTGCCTGCGGAAGGACCCGGGCGAGCAGGTCGTCGTAGGCACCGGCGGGCACGGCCGGGTTGAACGGGTCGCGGTTCTCGCTCATCGCCGCTCTTCCCGGTCATCGAACTCGGCCGAGGGCAGCGGGAGGGCTCGCTGGTAGGAGGGAACGGCGATGGCGGCGACGGCGACGTGCATGAGGAGCAGGGCGACGACACCGGTCACGTCGGCTCCGGGTTGGTAGTCGCTGACGAGCATCGCCAGGTCGGGGATGAAGGACACGATCACCACGACCGGGACCAGAGCCCTGAGCAGTTTCTGGGCGCCCGCGCGGCGTCGGATGACGGCCCAGCCGCCGGCGCCGATCAGTACGCCGGCGATGGTGAAGACGATGTAGGCGCCCGGCTGGAGCGGCATGAAGTCGTCCGAGGCTCCGGCCGCCAGGGCGACGGCCGCGATCAGGGCGTTCACCAGGCTGGCGGCCACGAGGGCAGCGAGCAGCAGGCCGGCCACCTGCAGCGGCGGGGTCCGGGGCGCGGCGGGTGAGGTCGCGGCGGTCGGGGAGGGAGTGGGCACGGTGGTCCAATCAGGGATACGGCGGACGAGGTGGGGTGGGAAGGACGGGGTCCGGGCGGGACCGGACCCCGGCAGGGGAGGGTGCGACGGGAAGCGCTCAGAACGCGTGCGGACCCAGTCGTCCCCAGGCCGCAACTGCTGCCAGGACGAACAGGACGGCGTTGACCGGAATCGCCTTCGTCTCCTTGCGGCGCGCGTGCACCCCGATCGCGGCGAGCATGGTGACGGCGAGCCCCACGGCGGCCCAGCCCACCAGGACCGGTGCGATGTCGAGCAGGGCGGGCAGAACCAGTCCCAGGGCGCCCAGCACCTCCACGATGCCGATCGCCTTGACCATGCCGGGCGAGAAGTCCTCGACCCAGCCCATGCCGGAGGCCGCCAACTTCTCCTTGGACTGGCCGGCCTTCATCAGGCCGGCCGCGAAGAACGCCAGGGCGAGGACGGCCGCGATGATCCACAGGATGACGTTCATCAGAACTGCTCTTCCGCTCTTTCGGCCAATGACTTGAACCTTCAAGCGAAAAGTAGACCGGATCACTTGAACGGTCAAGTGATCCGGTCGAGTTCCGTACGCGTGCCCGCCGCACCGTGGGGCTTGAAGCCTCACGTTAGGGTGACGGCATGAGCGCAGATGAGACGCGGTGGCTGGACGAAGAGGAGCACGAGGCGTGGATCGCGCTGGCCAGCACCGTGGTGCGCCTCCCGGCCGCACTGGACGCCCAACTCCAGCGTGACGCGGGCATCAGCCACTTCGAGTACCAGGTCCTCGCCGGGCTCTCCATGGAGCCCACGTGGACCCTTCGGATGAGCACGCTCGCCGAGTTCGCCGACGGTTCGCTGTCCCGGCTGTCCCACACGGCCAAGCGCCTGGAGAAGGAGGGGTGGATCTACCGCACTCCGGACCCCGAGGACGGCCGCTTCACCCTGGCCGTCCTCACTGACGCCGGCTGGGACAAAGTCGTGGAGACTGCCCCCGGCCACGTCGCCGAAGTGCGCCGCCTGGTGTTCGACCCGCTCACCAGGGCTCAGCAGAAGCAGTTGCGGGAGATCGGCCGCCGTATCAACAACGCTATCGCCCCCGACGGTTTCTGCCCCGGTGTCACCAAGGGCTGATCGCCCGCCCCGCGGGCTCCTCGCGGATTGATGATCTGTAAGTTTTTGTCGGTGGTGGGTCGGCAGGGTGATGTCAGTGCGGGAGGTGTCGGGTTTCTGCTCTTCAGCGTGGTGTGGTGGGGGTTTCGGGTGGTGACACGGATGCTGATTTGGGGCTGACGTTTTTGGTGATGGTGCGGGTCGG
>NZ_JBFAKH010000179.1:0-6249 GCF_040655635.1 Streptomyces sp. NPDC050388 | reverse complement strand
TGTACGACGGCGACGCACTGTCCACGGACGGTCCCCCTCCACCATGACCAACCCGAAGATCATCCCACCCGGTCAGTCAACGTGACAGCACCCGACTGGACGTTCGTCACCACCGGTCTGCCCGACGCCGTCACCACCGCGCGAGCGGGCCGAGGCGGCGTCGTCGGACAGCGGCAAGGACCTCGACGTCGTTCTCATGGGCGGCGGCGCCACGGTCGGCTCGGCGCTCGAGGCCGGGCTGGTCGACGCGCTGACGCTGCACCTCGCGCCCGTCGTGCTGGGCGCCGGGACGCCCCTGTTCACCGGCAAAGCGCCGCGCACGCTGGTGCAGCGGAGCGTGACCTCGACGTCGACCGCGACGCACCTGACCTACGCCGTACTCTGACGACGTCGTTGCGGAACTTCACACCGAGCAATCAACGACGCCCCGGTGGGGCACCGTCCTTCATGTGCTTCAGCAGTCACTCCTGACCAAACGACCCCCACTTCGGGAATCGAGGACAGGCACTGACGCATATCGATCACTCAACCTCCGATGTGACAGATCACGCGTGATCGGCCACTTTCGGCACGTAGGCAATGGCCGCTCGTGTCCGTGCGGGTCGTCGTGCTGCATCACGTGATCGGGCTCAAGTGGGGGCAGGCGGAGCTGCTGCCCCCTGGTGGGGTTCAAGCCGTGCGGCGGGCTGGAGCGTCCGTCGGGGTCTGGCCCACGCCCGCGATGGCGTTGAGGGAGGTAACGCGCTTGGTACGGCAGACGGCGACGGTGGTGTCGTAGCCGACGATGAGGCTGGTCAGGCCGAAGGCCATGAGGCTGTCGCCGGCTTCGATGGTGTGGGTGAAGTGGAGAGTCGCCGTGGCGGCGATCGCGGGGAGGGCCAGGCTGCCGATCGGGCGGCGCAGGGCCTTGATCTTGTGGGCCCAGCGGTCGCGTACGTGCTTGGGCGGGATGACCTTGAACCAGTTGCTGTTGGAGGGCTGGTCGCCGCTTCCGTCGTTGCCGACCAGGGTGAGGGGGACGTCGTTCATGATTGTTTCCTTGAGGGGTGTGCCAGGGGGTCGGCTCCGGGTGGCGGAGCTGGAGGTGTTCTAGGCGTCGTCGAAGTCGAATCCGAAGTCGTCGTCGAGGTCGTCGAACGGTGCGAGGGGGTCGAGGTCTTCAGCTGCGTGGGCTTCGTTCTTGAGGATGCGGCTGATGCGGCGGGCGGCCCACAGGTCGCGGGCGATGATGAAGTCGCCGAAGGACTGCTCGCCGGTGACGGCCTTGTACATGTGCCGACTGGCTTCCCAGGGCTTTTCGAGGAGTTCGCCGCTGTCGAGGAACAGGACGATCATGCCGTGGCCGGTGGCGACGGGGATGATCGCGGAGTTCAGGACCGGCTCGGTGAGGTGGAAGGCGACGGGGACCTTGCCGCCGAGGACGGCCTGGGCGACCGCGCTGCTGGTGTCGAAGGGGAAGAGCGGCTCGGGGTAGTGGCGGCGCATACGGGAGGCGCTGTCCATCATCGAGTGCGGCAGGACCACGTAGTTGGGGTCTTCCTCGGCCACCACGGGTTCGCCGGTCATGGCCAGCCAGCCGTCCTTGCGGGTCAGGCGCCAGGAACCGGAGCAGTCGCTCAGCAGGGCGGTGTCCGCGGTCACCTGGGCGGCGTAGAAGGGCCTGCCGGGGATGTAGGTGGTGACGGAGATCGAGGTCGCCTGGGTGTCGTTGGTGGACAGCCAGCGGCGCAGGGAGCCGGTGAATGAGACGCTGACGATGGGCTGTTCGGCGCGTACGTGGGCGCGGAACTCGGCCTCGCGTTCTTCGGGGGTGCCGTCGGCTCCCAGCACGGCCGGCGTTTGGCCGCCTTCGTTCTCGATGCCGTACAGGGTTTCTTCGACAGCTTCGACGAGACGGCGCCGGCAGGCCTGGGCCTGGGCTTCCTCGTGGGCGTCCTGAGAGGGGACACCGGGTGGGATGTAGCGCTGGCCGAGGAGGGCGAAGACCTTCTCGTCCTGCTCGTCCTGGGTGAGCGGCTCGTCCATGTCCTGGCCATAGACCTTCTCGCGGCCGAAGGCGTCGAACATCTGGAGGGCGGTGCCGCAGACGTGGGCGGTGACGCCTCCGGCGCCGAGGGGCTGCTTGGGACCGTTGCTGAGGGCCTCGGGAAGGTCGTGCACGTGAACTCCTCGGTATGTGCTCGTTACTTGCGGCCGCGCGCGGGGCGTGCGCGGTCATGTGCGCCGCGTACCGACCCTCGCAAGAGGGCATTCGTGTAGCCCAGTTGGAGGATTACATGTCCAACTACGACACGCCCACGACACGCCATATTTCCGGAAGTGTTGAAGGACACATTGGAATTTTTACAACCGGCGTCTGGTAGTGGGCGTCCATGGCAACACATATGCCAGAGCGACTACAAGACTCCTTGTAGTGCCGTAGTCTGAGCGGCGTTCAGTCAGCGAGGGTGCTGGGACCTGGGCGTCTCGGCACCCCAAAACGGGAGTGGCGTGCCCCGATCCCTGGCACGGACGGGGCGTCGGTCCCCGACGAAGGGAACACGCGTGTCGAACGATCGCAGGAAGACCAGTACTGAGGACAAGGACCGGCAGGTCGTTGTATCAGTCCGGTTTCCAGGAGAGCTACTTGACCGTATCCAGGCCATGGCAGCGGTGATGTCCACCACCGCCAATGCCCTCATCCGGGAGGGCATGGAGGCCTACGTGCGGGAACAGGCGGCCAGTTCAGGGTTCAAGGAAGCCAGCGAGAAGTACATCGCCGAGGCGCAGGCCCGGGTCGCCACGGTGCTCGGCACCCCGCCTGATGGCCGAGGATCGCGTGACTGACATCGATTTCCGGATCACCAGGCGACATGTGTGCACTGTGCTCACTCTTTGATCCATGCTTTCGGTCCCTTTGCGCCGGGGCCCGTCAGTGGGCCCCGGCGTCCCTGCGTCTGCTGCGTGCGGCGTCCTGCACCCGGCGCCCGCCGCGGCGGGCATGGTCCGCGCGATTCGGTAGCGCCGCGGCCGGTGATCTGTCGCGCCGCTGGCACGTCGGCGAGGCCGGCCGGTGCGTTGTCGTGGCGAGGATGACGGCGATATGTGTGGCGAAGTCCTGGCCCGGCAGAGGGATTTCCCGGTCGGGATGGGCATCGTAGCCCGCCGTCACCGCGGCGGGAACGTAGCTCAGTACGGCGGTGACGGTTTCGCTGCGAGTCCGCAAGCCCGGTGAGGCCAGCCGGTCGAGGATGCGCAGGACGGTCGTGGTGCTGCGGTCCATGCGCACGGTGTCGGTTTCGGTGTCCTCGCCGGGCACCGTGACGGTCTCCGTTTCCGGCTCGGTGCCGATGCTGGTCTGCTCGAGCCAGAAGTTCGCGGCGTAGGTCTCGCCGAGTGCCTGGTGGTGCAGGTAGAGGCAGTAGGAGGCGGCATCGTCGCCGGCGCCGGCCGCGTACTGCCACCAGAACCGGGCGCCTTCGTCAGCGTCGGCGAGCTGCAGGACGCAGCCCAGCACCCAGGCCCCGTGCGGTGCGGGCAGTTGCTCGGTGACGAAGTCCTCGAGGAACGCGGTGGAGTGACTGACCGCTGTCTCGCACAGGGTGTTGAGGTGGGTCATGGCCGTGTCGTCGGCTGTCTGGGCCTCGGTGTCCTCCCACAGCACCGGTCCGCCCGGGGGCAGGGCGGGGTAGGCGCAGTCCTCGTAGGGGACGGTGTCGGTGGGCACCCTGGGCTGTTGCTGGAGCAGGGCGCGCGCCAGCAGCTGGTCGATGGTGGTGTCGATGGCGGTCATGGAGTGGTTCACTCCCTGGTTTGTCGGCGGCGGTAGATGTCTGCCAGGGCTGCACGGGCGTGGCTGTCGATGGCGCGGGTGGCGGCCGGTGTCAGGCCCACGACGTCCGGGACGGCGTCGGCGTCGATCCCGCACAGGTAGCGCAGCACCGTGATGTCCTGCTGATCACGGGGCAGGCGGCCGATCGCGTCGAACAGGGGCATCAGCTCGTCGATGCTCGAGAGGCGCTCCGCGAGGCCGGTGCTCTTCTGCTGGGTCTGCGTCGACAACGCGGTGGCCCGCAGGTCGACGTGCCCCTCCGGGTGGCGGTGAGCGCGGGCCAGCACTCTCGAGCGCAGCAGCCGCCAGCCGAAGCGGGGCGTGTTCTCACTGGTCGCGGCCTCGTTCCAGCACAGCCAGAGGATGTCGAAGGTTTCCGCGACGACCCACTGGGCGCGCTGGTCGGTGAGCAGGAAAGCGCGGGCGTAGGCCGTGTAGGGGGCGGCCATCAGTTGGACGAAGCCCTGGTGGGCTGTGGGCTGGTGGTCCCGTTCGATGGGCAGGACGCGGTCGATGGACCGCTGGATCCAGGCCGGCTGCTTGTTGGCCTCCTGCGCCGCCGCCGTCCACAACCGTCGCATCGGCCACGCCGGTATCTCGAGCGCGGTGATGATGCTGAAGGTGATCTCCCAGCCCGGGTAGTAGCCGTTGCCGCGCAGCAGTTCCGAAATCCGGGTCTTGGAGAATCCCGTGAGCACCACGAGTTCGTTCAGGGTCAGGCCGCTGGTCCTCAGGCGGGCGCGAACCGACTCCAGCCACGCCCGGTGGGCCAGTCCCACGCCCGCGGCGATTGGTTCCGGCTTGCGTCCGCGCCGGGCCGCGGGTGCACCGTCGGAGCGCTCCGGTACCGGGGAGGGCATCATCACGGCGCCCCCTCGCGCCGCGGGCACATCGGTGCGGTCAACTGCTGTCCCATGGGCGGAAGGCCGGGCCGGGCCACCGGGGGGCGCATCGTCAGGCGTTCGGGCACCGCCCGTGGTCTGGCCGGGGGGAGGGCCGCCACATCTACCGTGGTCGGCGCCTGCGTCATGGGCATCGGTCCTCGTTCCCTTGACTGGGTGTCTGGAAGCACCGCCCCGCGCGGCGGTGCTGAAGCGCCAGCGGGAGCAGGACGCCAGCATGGTCCGCGCGTAATCGAACACGCCAGGTGATCATGAAGTTACGGAACAATAGAGTTCGCAGAGGCGGGAGTTACCCCATAAAAACGGTCATGCGTGCACAGATCATGACCCGCTCCAACCCGTAAGAGTGGAGAAAGGCGCCACCGCCCCGGACGGCCGCCGGAAGACCGCCACCATGAAACACCAGGCGCCCCTCGGCGTCGGACCTTCCCGTCTGGAAGGCCGCGGAACCCCTCGTGCTGACGAACACCCAAGGAGGGGCTCCGATCCCCCCTCCCGTCCGGCCGCCCCCGTGCCGGACGGGAGACAGGGGCCCAATACCTCACCGACCAGCCGCCGGTGCACCCCGCCCCTCCAGCCCAGTCCAGACTTCTGACGGTCGCACGCCTACCCACCTGGCTGTCGGTGGACGGGCAGGTCTCGTTCAACCGCTCCTCAGTGTGAGCGGACTGCTTCCCCATAACCGTCGTTCTGGCGCAGTGCCGTCGCCTCATTTTGCGAGGGCGGTTCCGGCAGGTCGTGGTGGCCGTCGGGGTGGTCGTGGATCCAGGACAGGCCTCCCAGATCCAGGCGCCGTCGGGTGCGGGTGACGGCCACGTAGGCCAGGCGGGCTTCGGCATCGTCGATGGGGTCGGGCGGCGCCGGAACACCCGTGCGCTCACCGACGTGGTTGTCCTGGGACCGGCTCGAAGGCCTCGTGGCCAAGAGCCAGGCCCAGCGCACCAAGCAGGGCGCCTCGGTCTTCTACACCGCCCCCACCGCACCGGCGCCCGCGACTGCCGCCCGGGCCGAGACGCACCCCGAAGACGCCGACCGCTGAAACATGGGGGGATTCTCCGTCACCCGCCTCCCTGCCGCTTGGCCCCCAGGGGGCCACCTGCCGCTCCCCGAGCACCGACCTCGCCTTACGCGCCGCCCCGCCGACTGAACCGCCTGGCCTGCGCGGCACCAACGGCGAGTTCAGCCCGGGTATCACCCGCGCCATCCCACTCAGCCCCGAGCGAGACCTCCCCACACCGCGGGCCGAACGCGCCGCGCAGTGAAGCGGAGCAGCAGCAGGCCGCGATCAAGATCAATGAGTCGGCGCCTCCTGGGGACCGGCGGGTCGATGTATCGAAGAGCCTGCGTAGCCGCAGGTGCAGTCGCTGTTCGCACTGGTACGCATCCGTGGTCAGGTCCAGCCCAGTCGCGATGGTGGGAACTCCGGGTGGGGGAGCCTCCGACGGCGTTGATGCCCCTATGGATGTCAAGTAGCGATTGCGGCACGTGCGCGGCTGGCTGCGGGGCTCGGAGTGGCGATGAGCTGGTAGACCTCCC
>NZ_JBFAKH010000178.1:0-6394 GCF_040655635.1 Streptomyces sp. NPDC050388 | reverse complement strand
CGCATGGTTGCTCCCTCCCGCGCCGTCTCCTGTCCACCGTCGCCCTCCCGGGGCTCCCCGGCAACACGGGACGCCCGCACCGCCCCGGATCCGTCAGTCCGGTTGCGCATAGGGGCGGCGGAACACCGGGGCCTGGCCGGTGCCCCACGGGCGCAGGGCTGCCAGCGCCTGGACGACCGCCGCCTCCAGGGGGCCACTGGTGTCGACCGTGACGGCCTCGGGCCACGGTGGCTCTTCGGCCGCCATGGCGGTGGCGACGGCGATGCCGGCGTCGGATGCCGATGCTCCCGGAGCGCGGGAGGCGAGGCGGGCCGCCGACACATCACCGGGGACCTGGCAGTGCAGGGCCACCAGGTCGGCGCCGGTGCGTTCGGCCGTGCGCAGGGCGGCTTCGCGTTGTCCCGCGTCGGACCACGTGGCGTCCAGGACGACGGATTCGCCGGAGGACAGCAGGGTGAAGGCACGGTCGAGCAGCGCGGCGTAGGTCCTGGCGGTCCACTCCGGTGTGTACAGGCCTTCGCCGTAGCCGGCCGCCGCGGGCTGCTCCGCCGGGATGCCGGCCAGCTCCTTGCGGAGGCGGTCGCTGCTGAGCAGGGTCACCCCCAGGCGGTCGGCCAGGGCGCCGGCGAGCGTGGATTTCCCGCTGCCCGGAAGCCCGCCCACCAGCGTCAGACCGACGGCGGAGGTGCGCAGGTGGCGCAGCGTCGCCGTGACCAGTCGCCGGGACGCCGCCTCGGCACCGGGCGTGCCCTGGCGTGACTGGATCAGGGAGACCTTGGCGCGGACGAACGCGCGGTAGGCCACGTAGTGGTGCCACAGGGACGGGGGCGCGAAGTCCCCGGAATACTCGCTGTACCGGGCGAGGAAGTGGGCCGCGGACTCCGGGGCGCCGAGCTGTTCCAGGTCCATGGCGAGGAAGGCGGCATCGTCGAGGCCGTCGACGTGGCGAAGGCGGTCGTCGAACTCCAGGCAGTCCAGGATGCGGGGGCCGTCGTCGAGGCAGAAGACGTCCTCGGCCAGCAGATCGCCGTGGCCGTCGACGATACGTCCCTGCCGGATCCGCGTGGCGAACAGGTGCTCGCGGCCGGCGAGATAGCGGCGCACCAGCCGCTCGACCTCGTCGATGCCGTCGGGCAAGGAGACGTCTTCGGCCAAGGCGTGGACCTGTGCGAAGCTCGCTTCCCACCTCGCGGACAGAGCGTCGCGGGTTCCCTGTACGTCCACTTCCGGGCTGCGGCGCGCGTCCGCGTGGCGTGCGGCGAGTTGCCGGGCCACGGCCCGCAGGACGTCGTCGACGGCGACTCCCTCTCGTACCAGCCGGGACAGACGGCGGTCCGCCGGCATGCGGCGCATCACGACGAGCGGTTCGGCCACGTCCGTGTGCGGTGTGCGGATCTCGCCCAGGCCCAGGTAGACGTCCGCGGCGAAGCGGCGGTTGAGGGCGATCTCCTGTTCGCAGGCGGCTCGACGGGCCGCCACCGTGGTGTAGTCCAGGAACTTCAGATCGACCGGTTTCTTGATCTTGTAGGCGTGATCGCCGAAGAGGAGCACGATCGCGGTGTGCGTCTCGTGCAGCTCCGCGCGCGGAAACGTCGCACCGTCGGGGCCGGAGCCCGACCGGAGTACGGACGCGTCAATCCGGTGCGCGCCTGGCCTCGCTCCCCTCGGGGCATCGGGCTCAGTCATGGGGGACGACGGCAACGGGGCAGCGTGCGTGGTGGATGGCCGCCTGGGCGACGGGGCCCAGGCGAGGTGCCGGAACGCGGCGGTGCCGGCGCCGGCCGACGACCAGCAGCCCGGCGCCCCCGGCGGACCGCAGGACCGCCCTGGCGGGACTTTCCAGCCCGATGCCGTCGGCCACCTCCACCCGCGGGAACTTCTCACGCCATGGGCGGAGGACCTGGTCCAGCTGCTTCCTCGCGTCCTGCGCGATGCCTTCGGCGACGTCGTGGTCCACCCCCCAGGGAACGTAGGCGTGCACGGGCAGACTCCGGCCGTGCACGACCCGCAGCGGCACATTCCGCGCCGAGGCCGCGGCGAAGGCGAACCCGAGCAGGTCGTCGCAGGGGCCGGGCAGCTTCAGCGCGACCACGACATCGCCCGTCCCGCCCGGTGCGGCCGGCGGCACTTCTGCGCGGGTTCCGGCGCGGACCAGGACCACCGGCCCCTCGGCCCGTGCCGCGACGGGCATGCTGATGTCCCCGAGGAAGTAGCTCTCGACGAACTCCAGCCCCCGCGAACCGAGCACGGTCATCTCGGACTCCGACGCCGCGTGCAACAGCGCGTCCTGGGCCTCGTCGGCGATCAGGTTGCCGATGATGGCGAGACCGGGATGGCGCCTTTGGAGTTCCGCCTGTGCGTTGTGCACCAGTCGCTTCGCCCAGTAGTTCTGGTCGATCTCGGAGGGCACCTTGGTGGGTTCCGGCGCGAGCATGGGCCACGCGTGCAGCAGGCGCAGCGTCAGTTTGCGGCGCTCGGCCTCGTCCGCGGCCCAGCGAGCAGCGGCAAGGCTCTCGGGCGAGCCGTCGAGACCAACGGTGATCACAGGCTCCATGGCGCCTGCCTCCGTCCCGTAAGAAACTGGACATGACGATGACCGGGGTCGCCCCTCCGGAAGCGTCGGCAGGGCGCACAGTGCCTGCCACTCATTCGAGAGTTACCGCAAACCCTTCTGCGGCGCACGCGGACCTGATGTGGGTCGGGGCTCGAAGGTGGAGTCCGGCAAGGGATGAGGTGTGGCTGTGATGCTTCCCCTGGTGGTCGGGGTCGACGGGTCGGAGTCGAGCCTGGAGGCGGTGGACTGGGCAGTTGACGAGGCGGCCCGGCACGCGGTGCCACTCCACCTGCTGCACGCGGCGGCGCCGGGCCAGGACGCCTCCGGCCTGATCACCGCCGCCTCGGAACGGATCGGAGGGGGCGCCGCCGACGTGCGGGTGTCGAGCGAGGTGCTGCGTGACGACGCGGCCTCCGCCCTGGTCGACGAGGGACACAAGGCCTTCGCGCTGGTGCTCGGGTCCAGAGGGCTCGGGGAGTTCACCGGGCTGCTCCTGGGTTCGGTCAGCCTCGCCGTGGCGGCGCGGGCGGATTGCCCGGTCATCGTCGTGCGTGGCTCACAGGAGCACCGGGCCGGCCGGTTCGGGAACGTCGTCGTGGGGGTCGAGGACGGTGAGGGAAGCGACACTGCCGTGGGGTTCGCCTTCCACGAGGCTCATGTGCGGCGCTGCGAACTCGTAGCGGTCCACGCCTGGAGTGCGCCGCTCGGCGCACTCTCCGAACCTCTCCCCGGGCCGTGGTACGCCCTCGAGGCCCACCGTCGCCCACCGGCACAGGTGCTCGACGACGCTCTGCGCAACCCTGAGAAGCAGTACCCGGAGACCAACGTGACACGCCGGGTGGTCGAGGGATCAGCACGACAGGCGCTGTTGGAGGCTGCGACGGAAGCGGATCTGCTCGTTGTCGGTGCCGGTGAACGGCATGCCCGTACCGGCCTGCAACTCGGCCTGATCAACCACGCCCTGCTCCATCACGCACCGTGTCCGGTCGCGGTCGTACCGATACGTCGGAGGAAACCGCGCCGGGAGCCGACTCGCCAGGCCTGAAGGACCGCCCATCAGGGACCTTCGGCCCGGTGACCGAGACCCGCCGCCGTCCGACGGTGGAAAGAGAAGCGACCAGCGATCCGCTGGAGGCTCGACGATGAGTACCCGACATTCACCGTACGCGTTCGGTCCGCTGCCACCGCGCGGGGATGAGGCCCTCCGAGGGCGGAACCCCCTGATCCGTACGTCGGACCGGGTCGAGTTCTGGATGCGTCGCGTGCTGGTGATCGTCCTTGTCGTCGGACTGCCGTTGGCGGGATTCGTTGCGGGCAGGGCAGCGTACGAGTCGTCGATGCGCACGGTGCAGGCCCAGTCGGCCGAGCGGCAGCAGGTCAGTGCCCGGGTGATGTCGGTCTCCGAGAATGTCGGCCAGACGGTGAAGGCGCAGGCGCAGGTCCGCTGGACCGACAGCAGGGGCATGGTGCGGACGGTGACCGCCTTCGTGAAGCCGGATACGTCCAAGGACGCCACCGTGCGGGTATGGGTGGACCGGGGCGGATTCGTCACCGGCCCGCCGCTGACCGAGCCCCAGGCCGTGACCAATGGCTGGTTCGTCGGAGGCATGGCGGTGATCAGTGTGGCGACCGGGGCCTTCGTGACGCGGGCAGGAATGCGCCACGCGCTGGACCGGAGGAGGTACGCGCAGTGGGACGCCGAGTGGGATCTGGTGGAGCCCATGTGGACCGGTCGATTCCGCCGGTGACGCTCGGGCGAACGGAACAGGACGGAGAGGGTGGCGCTGATGTCCGATGCGACGACCACCGACCTGTACGAAGTGACGATGGCCATGTCCTACCTGCGGGAGGGGATGACCGGCCCGGCGACATTCAGTCTCTTCGTCCGCGATCTGCCTGCTGAGCGGGGCTTCCTGGTCGCCGCGGGGCTGGAGTCGGCCCTGGATCACCTGTCCGGCCTGCGGGTCGGCCCGGAGGACGTCCGCGCCTTCGCCGCCGCGCTGCACCGCCCGCCGCGGGATCTGGAGCCCCTGCTCGGCCTGCGGTTCACCGGCAGCGTGCGGGCGGTACCGGAGGGTCGGGTCGTGCTCGCGGGAGAGCCCCTGCTGGAGGTGACGGCTCCGCTGCCGCAGGCCCAGTTGGCCGAGACGTACGTGCTCAATCAGCTCAGTCATCAGACGACGGTCGCCTCGAAGGCCGCGCGCTGTGTGCTCGCGGCGGCCGGGCGCCCGGTGGTGGACTTCTCCCTGCGACGGACCCACGGCCCGCAGGCCGGTTTCCAGGCCGCCCGGCTCGGCGCGATGGTCGGTTTCGCGGGGACCAGCAACGTGGCCGCGGCCACGGCCACGGGCATACCCGCCGTCGGCACGATGGCCCACTCCTTCGTGGAGGCTTTCTCGTCCGAGGAGGAGGCGTTCCGTGCGTTCGCCCGTGCCCACCCTGGCCCCGTGACCTTCCTGGTGGACACCTACGACACCGAGGCGGGCGTCCGCGTCGCGGCACGTGTGCTGAGGGATCTGAACCGCGGGCCGGGCTGCGCCGTACGCCTGGACAGCGGTGATCTGGGAGCCCTGGCCGTGCGGGCCCGGTCGATCCTCGACGAAGCGGGCCTGCCGGACGTGCAGATCACCGTCAGCGGCGGTCTCGACGAGTACGCGGTGGACGATCTGGTCCGCTCCGGGGTGCCGATCGACGTCTATGCGGTCGGCACCCGCGTCGGGGTCTCGGCCGACGCGCCGTATCTGGACTCGGCCTACAAAATGGTGGAGTACGAAGGGCGACCGGTCATGAAGCTGTCGTCGGCGAAGGTGACGGCGCCCGGGCGGAAGCAGGTGTTCCGTCGTCCCGGCTGTTCCGACGTGATCGCCCTTGCCGACGAGCGGCCACCGCACGACGGCACACCTCTGTTGGAGACGGTGATGCAACACGGACGGCGCACCGGTGGCAGGTCCGCGCTCGACGGGTGCCGGGAGAGGTTCGCCACCGACCTGGCCGCGCTGCCGCCGTCCGCCCGCCGGATCCGGGCCCCCGTAGCGCCCCGGGCGATGCCCTCCGAGCGGCTGCGCGCGCTCACCGACCGGGTCCGGCGCCGTATCGCGGAGCAGACGGGAGCACCCGCCACACGGCACGGGATGTCCGAACGAACCGCGTCCGAGCCGTACAGGCCCGTCCCGAGCTGAGGAAGAGAGCAGATGTCGCACACCCTGGAATGGAAGGCTCGCCTCTACCTCTTCGAGGAGGGGGAAACCACAAAGGCCCGCGCGGTGGTCGACACCGGGACCACGGTGCTCACCGGCCACGGCACCGCACGCCGGAATCCGGCGGACACGGACGTGCCGGAGATCGGTGACGAGCTGGCGGCGGGCCGGGCCCTGCAGGACCTGGGCCGGCAGCTGGTGGACATCGCCGAGCGTGACGTCGAGGGCACGGGCACGACGCGACCGGGCCCCCGCCCGGCAGTCGGGTGGTCCATGTGACCCGGTCCGCGCCCCGGTCGGGGACACCTTGTGAGTCGGATGCCCCCAGACCCCCGACTTCATGAGGAGCGGATCCATCTCTGCGGCCGGATGCGCTGTGGATCGAAAACCAAGGAGGATGACCGATGACGCTTCCAGCACACCGCGGCAGGGGCTCGCTCTCCGGATGGGACCCCCTCCGGGAACTCGAGGACCTGCGCACCCGCATGGAACAGCTCATGCACACCCCCTTCCCCGGCCGCGGTTTTCCCGAGGCCGGAGCCGAGGCGTGGGCGCCGTTGGCCGACGTCGAGGACACCCAGGACGCCTACCTGATGGAGCTGGAACTTCCCGGCGTGGACAAGGAGCAGATCAGCGTGGAGGT
>NZ_JBFAKH010000177.1:0-6547 GCF_040655635.1 Streptomyces sp. NPDC050388 | reverse complement strand
TCTCGTAGGAGACCTCGATGCCGCGCTCCAGCATCAGCTCCTCGACGTCGCGCAGGCTCAGGGCGAAGCGGTGATACAGCCACACGCAGTGCGCGGTGATCTCCGGCGGGAAGCGGAAACCCTGGTACGACGGCGCGTCCACGAGCAGCCCCTCCAGCTACCCCAACCAGACAGATGATCATGCCACCGGAGAAGGGCTCCGCTCAACCTGACAACACCGACGTGTCCCATCCGGTGGTCAGGCGGGCCCGTCCGCTCCCGCCGAGGCGGTCACGACACCTCCCTCGCGGCCTTCCTCGCGGCGCAACCAGGAGCGGCCCTCCGGCGTCGTGATCACCAACCAGTGATCCACGAGAAGGGGCACCCGTGCACGCAGACAGACGCTGGGCCGGTTCCGCCGTCGCCGCCGCAGGGACGGTGCTGCTCCTCGCCACCGCCTGCGCCGGGCCATCAGCCCCGGCAGACGGCGCCACGGGCAACCCCTCGCCCGGTGCTGCGGCGCCGGCGACGCGGACGCCCAGCGCTCCGGCGGCCGTGAAGAGCCCGCCGAATCCCGCCTTCGCGGCCGTTCGGGCCAAGCCCTGTCCCCGGCTCACCGATGCCGACAAAATCCGCGGCGACCTGATCACCATGGCCGCCGGCCCGCGCGAAGACATCACCGTCCACCCCGGCGGCGAACCGCAGACCGTTCTCGTCAAGCTCTGCAACACCACCGGCGAGGCACTCCGCGACATCGCGCTCTCCGCGCAGGTCGAGTGGAACGAGCGGGACCCCAGGCTGACGCTGGAACGGCGCGAGGCGCCCGACGGCGACTGGCAGCCCGTCGAGCTGGTTGTGGCCAACGACTACCAGCCGTTGACCGGCGCGTCCGGTGCGCGGGACCTGCCCGCCGATGGCACCCGCATCGTGGAGTACCGGATCAGCGCCGCCGAGGACGCCCCCGAGTACCGCGGACGGTCGGGCGCAGGATGGTTCGGTATCCACGCCGTCCGGGCCGACGCGGACCCGTCCGACATGGAGGACATGCGGGGCGGCGGCCACAAGGCCCTCCAGCTCACCACCGCCCCTCGCGAGTGAGGGGCCCGACGACATCCCCCTACGGGGTTCACTGTCGGTCCCCGCCTCGACGAGGGCGGCGGGCCATCCCACTCCAGGCGCGGCACCGGGTGGAGTGTTCACCCGGTGGTCTGTCCGGGAAGCTGGTGCCCCCTCGCGTGGACCCGGACGTGTCGGCGTGATCGGGCCGGGCCCATCGGGCGCGGGGATCAACGACCGTACGACACCGGGAGACACGGGCGATCGGCCACGCGACCGCGGTTGCCGGGGAGATGAGGAGCCCGGACTGTCAGTCCTCCCGGCTACGGTGCCGGCCACCAGTGATCATCACCAACCGTCCGGCCGCCCCTGACAGGCAACCGATGAGTGCCTTCGTTCTGGCCACGGCTCGTCGGCACCTCTCGTCTGCAGGATGGGGTTGTCTCGTCAGCGGGTCCCGGACACCACCGAAAGGGAATCGCATGTCTGATGCGTGGGGCATGACACCGCTCAACTGGCGTGATCCGGCCGAGGTGCGCCGTCGGCTGGTCACCGGCGCCGATCCGAACGCGCGGCTGTTCGGGCTCGATATGACGCCGCTGCACGAGGCCGTCACCTCCGAGGCGCCGGGTGACGTCGTCGACGTCCTGGTCGCGCACGGGGCCGACGTCGACGCGGCGGACGCAGAGGGAGCGACGCCGCTGTGGGAAGCCGTGCGCTGGGGCAACCGGAGCGCTGCCGAAGCCCTGCTGCGGGCAGGGGCCGATCCATGGCGTCCGGCCATCGCGGGACGGTCCCCTGGCCGCCTGGGCCTCGCCGGGCCGCTCACCGACCTGTTTGCCGGTCTGGCCGGAGCGCCGTCGATCAGTGGGCAGGAACGGGACCGTCAGACTCGGGCGGACGCGTTGATCGCCTCCTATGAGTGGGAGGGATACTGGGACGGACTCGACCTGGCGTTCGTCGCAGACGTCGACGAGGACGAGCTGATCGGACGACTCGGTGAGGAACCGGCGCGGTGCCCGCTCACGGACAGCCCCTTCATCGAGATGGCCGAGGACCCGCACGCCGACGGGGCCGACGACGAGGAGGACGGCGAGTTCGAGTACTCGCCAATGGACTTCGAGGCGTGGGTGGCACGGCGCGACGGCGGTGCGGTGCTGATCGGCGCTGCGGCGTCGTCCGACTCCCTCTGCGCCCAGCTGTCGGCGGGCACCCGGCTGGCCACCGTGTTCTTCAACCCGAAGGGCTCCTGCTACGTGTACTGCTGGGCCGATGGCCGCAGGGTGCGGCAGTCCGAGCCCGCCGACTACCCCTCGGATCCTTGGCTTGAGGAGTGGCTGCACCGATTCGGCCACCACGCCCACGACTCCTCCCACGAGGCACGGGCCCTCGCCTTCATGACCGCCTACACGGGGGTACGCATCGACGAGCAGTGGCTCATCCGTGCCCCCAAGCGCAGAGTGCCCCGCTCCGGAGCGTAGGGCGGCAGCCACGGCGCGGGCGGCTCCCGTCCTGTCCGGTCCGAGGCCGGGGCAGGTCCGGAGCGGGACCCGATGCCGTGGGGGCGGGGCGGACCGCCGATCGAGTCCCTATCGAATCCGGAGCGGTTCACCACGCAAAAACCGCAGCTGCGATGTGCCGTCTTCGTGGCAGCGAGCCAGCTGGGGATGTACCGCCCAATGACAGCCAAGAGGTCGCGAAGTACCACTGCCGTGTCAGTGGCACGCTGCGGCCACGGGCTGACGACCTGCAAGAACACAGTTCTCCCGCTCAACCGTGACTGACGCGCTCTCACTGGCACGAAGCCGACACATCGCATGTCGCATAACCGGTCTGTCCGCCTGCGGGCGTGCCGCTGACGTTCACGGGTTGGGTGGGCGTCCGGATGCCCAGACGCCCACCCACCCGTACTCTCCTCGGACCCCTCAGCCGCCGCAGCCGATCACCGGATCGACCTCGGTGGCAATCCAGCCGTCACCGGTGTCCTTCCAGATCACGCTGAGGACGTCCATGTCGAATCCCTTATCGGTCTTCAGGCATGGCTGCGATCTGGCGAAGTTCTTGTTGTAGTACTCCACCTCGTTGTGCAACTTCAGCTCGTCCGGCTCCGGCGGTGCCGTCTGCTTGCCGGCGAAGGCGTCCACGGTTCCCGGACAGGAGCCCACGTAGCCGGTCTTCTCCCACCGCGCCATCTCGCCGGAGAACTGGAGCGCGGCCTCTGGCGTCATCAGCGCACAGACCTGCTCCGACTCGCCCGCGTACAGGCCCTCGACCAGGAGCTTGTACGACTCCTCCGGAGTCTTCGGCAGGGACGGCTGCGCATTCTCCAGATTGTCCCCCAAGAGGTCGGCGGAGGCGGCGCCGTCCTCTCCGCCTCCCCCGCAGCCCGCCGTCAGGGCGATGGCGGCGACGACCAGACACACAGATGCTTTCAACGACGTGCGCAACGCGGAGTGCTCCTTGGTGAATGGCCGATTCTCGACGCACCGGCCGCAGCAAGCATGCATGCTACGGGCATCCTTTGCCATGCCCACACCCACCGCGGAGCGTCCTCCCGGAACTCGGCGCCGCACGGCTGCTGCTTGGACCGCATGAATCCCAACTTCCCTTGCAATCAAGGACCCCACGCTACGAAGGGAGGGACCTCCGGGTGCTACCGCTCGTCGGCCATGAAGTCCTTGTCGAACGGCGGGGCCTGGTCGGTCCACCGCATCGCCGTGTAGGTGGTGTAGCCGGCGAGCTCTCCCGCCCGGTGTCCGTCGTCGGCCGAGGTCGCGTACGACTCCGCCGACAGCGGCAGTCCGGTCTCCCTGTCGAAGATCAAGCGGCGCTTGCCCTCCCCTCCGGGCCGCGGGTTTTTGAGCTCCACGGCGTACCCCGGGCGCCCGGACCGGTCGGTGACCTCACCGATGTCCCGCACGCCCGGCAGCGAGGCACGCACCCGATAGGCCGCAGCCCGCAGCTGCGGGGACGTCGGCAGCTCGACGGCGAGGTTCTCGGCCGTTTGACCGAGCAGCATCTGCTGGATGTGCGGCGGCCCGTTGTACTGCTCCTCGACAATCTGCTCCAGCCGCTCGCGCAGTCGCTCCGGGTCGGTGGGCAGCGACTCCAGTTCCGCCAGGCCGATCTCCGCCCCGCCCGGGCCCCCGTCGCTGATGCCACCGGGGGCGTCACCCTCGACCTCACCCTCGCCGTCCCAGGTGACGATCTCCGGCTGGAGCTCGGGGGGCGGGCCGTCGTCGTGCCTGTTCCTCTCCCACTCGTGCTGGAGGGCGCGTCGGGCGGCCTGGCTGTAGTCCGTCAGGTCCCACCGCTTCGGCGAGCCGTCGGCGCGCCAGGCCTTCTCGTCGGCCGGGGTGGCGGGCCGGGCCCCGGCGTCGATGAACAGCGTCCACCGCCGGTCGCGCTTGCCGGTTCCCTTCGTCAGCCAACTCTTTGTCTCGTGCCGGACGTAGATCTTGTAGTCCTTACCCGGGACCCTGTGCAGCGACGCCATGCGCACCTCCCGGTACCAGTACGCACCCGAGGTCGCCTCCGTCTTCTCGACGGCGGCGGCGGCCGCGAGCAGGAGGCGGGACTCGGAGAAGTCGGTGGCGGGCGCGCCCGCCTCGGGCCGCGGCCCGCCGCCGGGCGGCCCGGCGACGGTGACGACCAGGGCCGCGGCCGCCACGACCGCCACGCCGGCCAGGGCCACGCTCCACGCCGACCGCACGCCGATGCGGCTCCTTCCCCGCTTCCCCGGCGCCGCCTGCAACTCCCCGGTCCGCGCCATGATGCCCTCCAGCTCGGTCCGCCGGACCTCGGGGTCGACCGGCCTGTCGGGGTCGAGGTGTCCGGGGCGGGCGTCGGTCAGCCGACGCATCAGCTCGTCGTGTTTCATCGCACTTCCTCTCCTGCCGTGCTGAGTCGGGGCTGGACAAGGGGGCGTACCGGCGACGCCTCGTCCCGTACCGCCACCGCCTTGGCGAGCCGACGGCGCGCACGGTGGAGCCGCACGCGCAGGGTGGCGGCCGTGCAACCGACGACGCGGGCGGCCTCACGGGGGGTGAGCCCCTGCCACGCGGCCAGGATCAGCACCTCGCGGTCCTCCTCGCCCAGGAACGCCAGGGCGCTTTGGAGCGCGATCCGGTCGGCGACGTCGTCGGCGATGTCGCCCTCGACCGTCTCCGTCCAGTCCCGCAGCTCGGCGGCCAGCGAGGCGCGCCTGCCCTCGGCGCGTCCGGCCTCACGCAGGACGTTGCGGGCCACGCCGAGCAGCCAGGGCAGCGGCGGCTGGGGTACGTCGCCGATGCGGCGCCAGGCCACAGTGAAGGTCTCGCTCACCACCTCGTCCGCCACCTGCCGCCCCGCGCAGCTGACCGCGTACGCCCAGACGCGTTGTCGGCAGGCGTCGTACATCGCGGTGAAACGTGCCGCATCATCGGACACGCCGTGCACCTCCGTCCTCCAGGTTCCTCTGTCACCAGGAAGTGGTGCGCGCCGCCCGATCGTTACAGCATGATCCGAAAAATTTCGTGGCGGGCCTTTGGAAGGGGCCACACCGCCGGGGGCACGCGGGGGCCGTGAACGCTCTCGACACGGCCGACGACCACGCGCTCGCGCTCCCGCGGGTCGGCCCGCCTCCGCGTGCCCCGGCGTTCCGAAGCTCACCCGAGAGGAGTGGCTCTCAAACTCGCCGCCGGTCATGGACTTGTGAAGCGGTCCATCGTCTCCACGGACGGAGCACGGTACCTCCCGATCTCGTTGCCCGAGTGGCTCCGCTTCACACCCTGTCGGAAACAGGCGTGCTCAGTCACAGGACCGACACATGCGGCAGCACCCCGCACCACCTACAGCTCGAACTCCAGGTGCTCGACGTCGGTGAACTCCACCTCCAGGCCGGGGGCGCGGCGGTAAAGCCGAACCGGGCGCGGGTGTCGACGACCAAGCCCGTGCGGGTGACGGCCTGCCAGCGGGCACGGACCACGTCCTCCAGGCGCCGGGCGAGGTCCGGGCGGGGCCGGCGGATCTGGTCCTTGACGTACCGCTCCACGGTGCGCTGGGTGATGCCGAGGGCGTCGGCCACGGCGCGGGTGCCGTTGAGCTGCTTGACCAGGTAACGTATTCCCCGGCGACGGCACCCAACCGCGTGACCGCCTCAACCACCCGCCCCGGCCGGGCCGTTCACGAGGGCGTCATGGATGGCCCACCCCATGTCGCCCGCACACCAGCTGACGTTGCCCAGGACGGCGACGTCCACATCGTGGTGGGGATAGTGGTAGAGGCGGGCGCTGGCCCCGTCCTCCTCGCCCGTGTGACCCCAGCGGACGACGGCTCCCCCCTCGTCCAGGAGGTGGGTGAGACCGAAGCCGTACTTCCACCGGTAGCCGCGCACCTTCTCCGCCCGCTCGTCGACCTGCGGGGTCAGCGCGAGGCGTGTGGTCTCCTCGTCCAGCAACCGGCCGGTGCGCAGCGCTCGGGCGAAGGCGGTCAGGTCGGCGGCGCTGCAGGTCGCTCCGCCGTCGGCGGCGGC
>NZ_JBFAKH010000176.1:3752-6557 GCF_040655635.1 Streptomyces sp. NPDC050388 | reverse complement strand
ACCGAAGTGGTCGGAAATTGTGGGGAATAACGGGGGCCGCGGGGGGGGGGGGCGGGCGGGGGCCGGGGGGGGGGGGGCCGGGGGCGGGCCCCGGGGGGGCGGGCCGGGCGCGCGGGCCCGCCCCCGGGCGGCGTCAAGAGACAGCGAACACCTAGCGCCGGGGCAGCCCCAAGACCATCAGCCAGACCTGGATGGCGAACATGAGCAAGTCGGTGCCGATCTGCCTCTCGCCCACGGCGAAGCACACCATCGACGACGCGAAGGCCGTCGTGCCGATCCAGAAGACGCTGACGCGGCTGTGGGTGTGAACGAACCTGTCCGCCTTGGCGCGGCGACGCCAGCGACGGAGTTCCTTCAGTTCGCGCTTGCGGCGCGCGATCTCGCGCTCGGAGGCCTCGATCAGAGCATCGTACGGAGGATAGTTCTGGCCTCCGCCGCCGGGCTGGGGGATCCTCATCGTCATGGGGCTGTCCTTGGCTGGCAGTTCCCACACCGCTCGTCGTGGTGTCCAGCCGTCCGAGCGGGTGGTGCCGGGCTTCTGGTGCACCGGCACCAAAAAGACGCGGGCCGGAGACCCAGCGTTAGGTCTCCGGCCCGCGTTCATCCAGTGACTAAAGCGCTAGGGCCTCGTGATGCACGCGTCATCGTCGTTCACCAACCCCCTCTTGTGCGGCAGCACACCACTAACGAGGGCAAGCGTCCTGGACGCCCCATGGCCGGAGGAGCACAGCGGCAACTGGCCCCTGCGCACAGTGGTCAGCACGCGCTGCACCGGCACCAAAAGGATCAGGAACTCATCCAGTGCCCGGCCGCAGGTACGTCGCACCCGGAGCCCGAGGGTCGCCATCATGAGGGCGAGAGTGTTCATGTCTACCTTCCCCTTTTTCCGAAGCGGGCTGACAGCCCACTCCCGGTGAGCAGCGGCCCCGGCCACAGGGGGTCGCTGCACCCGAGAGAACAGCTGTTTGTCCCGTGTCCTGCTAGTCGGTGGCCGGGATGCCCAGCGGCATCCGCGCGGCGCGCTCCTTGAGCTTGGTCCGAGCACGGTGCACGGTCTGGCGTGCGTTATCCGCGGTCATGACCCGCCGCCCCTGGGCGTCCTTGAGGACGGTGATGCGCTCACCGCGCTTCTTCGCCGCCTCGGCAGCCGCGAGCGCCTGGAGAACGTCCTCCTCCTCCAGCCCGTTCATCTCGTTGATGGCCCGGGCGGCCTCGTCCGAGGAGACGCTGTCGAGCGCCATCAGGACGAACGCGGTCAGCTCAGAGCTGCTCAGGCAGGACAGCAGCGCGATGGCATAGTCCTTCATCTCCTCGTTGCGGGCGGCGGCACCGAGGTCCACCGGCAACGCGGCCTCCAGAAGGGCCGTGTCCCCGACCGAGATCTCGTACTTGTACCGCGTGGCGTTGCGGCGCCAATGATCACGCGCCTTGTTGAGGATGACCTGCCGCGCGAATCCGTTGATGCTGCGCACGGGGCCCTTCTTCAACTGGTTGAAGAAGGGCCCCGTGCGCCAGACCGAAGACCGCGCCTTCGTTGTCCTCCCCCACGAGCGTCGCCGTGTACCTGAGGAGCCTGATCTCCTGGTCGCAGATCCAGCACCACTGCTTCCTGGACTTCGTCGGCAGCTCGGCTTCGGCGCTGTGGCCACCCAGAACAGGGAAGCGTCGCTGTTGAGGTACGGAGCCCTCACGGGATGACTTCGTCACTGAGGGATTTCCTTCGCGTGATGAGGTGGTCGGTGATCTTTGCCGGTCACCCCGGCCCCCTGACCCGGCCGTACTCCCCTACGGTGCCCGTGCCAAAAGGACGCACAGGGCGCTTCGATCGTTAGGAAATCTGTGATGTGATCTGAGTCACGTCAGGGGGAGCGCAATGCGGATGCGACGAACACGCGCCTCCAAGAGTCAGATCCGATCGGCCCTGGGGGCGGAAACGGTCACTCGCACCTGCTGCAACCGCTGATCGTGAAGCCGTGTCTCCATCGGCATGACACTCAACCGGCGGCCGCGATCGCCCTCGGATGATCGAGAGCTGCGGCTATGGAGGGTCGGCCGGGCGCTGATCCTCACCTTCACTGCCGCGGTCCTAGCCGCGGGCGGCATCTTCTACGGGCTGGTGGTGCTGCTGGACTTCCAGGAGATCGACAGCGCCGCGAAGCTCGACGCGAAGACACTCTTCGACCTGGTGAAACTCTCCTTCGGAGTGGTTGCCGGGGCTGGCGCGCTCGTCGCCCTGGTCGTCGCCTACCGCCGCCAACGCGTCGACGAGGCCGGCGCCCACCGCGAAGCAACCCGGCTCCACACCGAACGCTTCTCCCAGGCCGTCGACAAACTCGGCTCCGACTCCCCGGCCGTCCGGCTCGGTGGTGTCCACGCGCTGGCTGGCCTCGCCGACGACGCCCCCGACGACAGCCTGCGCCAGACCTGCATCGACGTTCTGTGCGCCTACCTCCGCCTGCCCTTCTCTCCCGACCCGGGCGACCTGCCCGATTCCTTGCTCGACGGGACTTCACCCTCCGAAGAACGGCGCGATGCTCATCAGGACAAGAAAGACCGGTACCGCGCACTGCGCGAGGTCCGGCACACGATCTTGCGTCTTATCGGGGAGCACTACCGCATCCCCAAGGGCACTCACCGCTCGTGGCAGGGCTGCAACCTTGATCTAACCGGGGTCACCATCGATGGTCAGATGGACTTCACCGGCGCGACGTTCTCCGGCGGCGACGTGAGCTTCACCGGCGCGAGGTTCTCCGGCGGCACCGTGCGCTTCGACGGCGCGCTGTTCTCCGACGGCACCGTGTACTT
>NZ_JBFAKH010000176.1:0-3659 GCF_040655635.1 Streptomyces sp. NPDC050388 | reverse complement strand
TGTACTTCGGCGACGCGCTGTTCTCCGGCGGCGACGTGAGCTTCACTGGCGCGACGTTCTCCGGCGGCTATGTGCGCTTCGACGGCGCGAGGTTCTCCGGCGGCACCGTGCGCTTCGACGGCGCGCTGTTCTCCGACGGCACCGTGTACTTCGGCGACGCGCTGTTCTCCGGCGGCGACGTGAGCTTCACTGGCGCGACGTTCTCCGGCGGCTATGTGCGCTTCGACGGCGCGAGGTTCTCCGGCAGCGACGTGAGCTTCGACGGCGCGACGTTCTCCGGCGGCACCGTGCACTTCGACGCAACAGCTGGCCCTGCTCCGGCGGGGCTACTTGAGGCAGTCGGTACTCCAGTGCCAGCCGAGGTTCGCCTGCGCGCCGACTGGCTTCCTGCTGGCCCATAAGAATGGGGGGCGGAATCGGTCGCTTGCGTCTCCCCACTCCGGCCCATTGACAGGAGTCGCGCAAACCAGGACGTTTTGGAACATCAATCCGATGCGGTCCGCTCTGGGCTTCCGCCTCCCGATTTCGCCCGCCAGCCCAGCCCACCTACTCGACTCCCGAGACCCGGTGGCTGGCGCCTTCTTCACCCAGACCGGGGACGGGGTCCACCCTGCGGGGTCGCGCCGACGCCGGAAGCAGGGGTACAGGAAGGCGTCGAGCCGCGGGTGCCCTCTGAGCGTGACGTCGTGGCGGCACGACGCCATGACCGTCACGCTCTGGCCCGTTTCATAGGTGGTCGTCCATGAAATCCCTCATGGGGACCGCTGCAGTCGCGTGTAGGGATCAGTGGTCCAAGTGCCGAAAGGTGGCAGGAAGCGGGCTGGCCAAGGTGGTCAGGCAGACGGGCGGCCGGTGATGGCCGGCAGGGTCGTTGTCCTGATCCGGCGATAGGTCCTGAAGCCGTACACGGTCAACGCCGTCCAGATGACGGTACTGACCAGAGGCCACCACAGGTCCCAGCCCTGATCGCCCTGGATGAGATTGATGACCCAGTTCACCGCCCAGCTGACCGCAAGAACAAATGCCGCCCACCTGGCCCACCGCCAGATCCGCATCGTTCCTCGGGCACGGGTTTCCTGTGAGCTCTGTTCTTCCTGTCGAAGTCGTGTGCCATCCATACCTACCCGCCTACCCCCTGCCCGTGCCTTGCCTCCCGGGCCTTGCGAGAGGGCCGAAAACGGACGGCCTCACCGGCTCCAGAGATACTCAGAGGTGGTCCAGGCAGGGACTGGCTCGCAGCCAGATGTTGAAGGACAGAAACACGATGAGACCCGGGCCGGCGGGCGGTGCTGCCTTATCGGCAGTGGGTCAGGCATGCGCGTGACGTGGTGCAGTTGCCCTCCGTGATGCGGCGTGGTGCGCAGGACGTTGCGAGCCTGCGGCTTGGAGGCGCTGCAGCCACAGGGAGGCCGTGAGCAGGAGGCCGCTGAAGACGGCCAAGAGGAGGGCGGACACCCACATCTGCCGGCTCCCGGGCAACTGCCAGCCCGTCCAGGCGGTCAGTACCGCCCACAGCAGGACGCCCCCCGCGTAGAAGGCGCGGACCCGGCGCAGCTGCCGCACGGCCCGCAGGGACATGACGCAATCAGTCTTGGATGCCATGCCGCCCCGTTTACCCCAGTGCACGCTGTTCAACGGAGCGGGTTGATCGGGTTCGTCCTCCGGTCGCCTTTCATCCTTGCTGCTGGGTGCGTTCTTCGAAGTCGCGTCGTACTGCCGCGCCTTGGTCCTCGACCAGGCCCGCACCGTCGGGGAGGTCCGGGACGGCGCCGCAGTGGTTGCACAGTTCTCCGTCCTCGGCCAGCGTGCCGCACGCCTTGCAGAACCGGTTTCCCTCGTCGTTTCCAGTCTTCTGTGTCATGGCTCTCCTGCAGACCAAGACGTCGACGCCGCGCAGCCCGCTGCCGTTCTCGATCTCGCCGAGCCAGGCGGCCACGGTCCGGGCGGGGATGCCGGAGGTGTCGTGCAGCTGCTTGGCGGCGACCGCGGCAAGGGTGGCGCCGGCGTAGGTGGTGCCGGTGGCGTCCCAGCCGATCCGGCACGTCTCCATCAGCGTGGACTTGCCCGCCCCGGCGACGCCGACCAGGGCGTCGATGCCGTGCCCGGCGGTCAGCACCCGACTCACCGCGGCTTGCTGTTCCTCGGACAGCTCGAACTCGGCGGCGACCTGGAAGATGTCGACGGCGGCGGCCTGGTCGGCGGCGAGCTGCACGGTGCCGCTGTCGGACCGTTCCAGTGCCTGGGCCCGGACGGTCTCCTCGGCGTCGAGGATGTCCTGCGTGGTGTAGCGGGCGGTGGACGACATGACGGTGGAGCCGAGGGTGGACACGCGCACCGCATGCCCTCGACCTCCAGGACGTCATCGCACGGCCGCTCCAGACTGTCCGGTCCGGCGTCGATGTCGCACTCCAGCGCGTTCGCCACGGCCGCGAGCAGCTGCGCGCGGGTGAACGTCTTGTCGTCGGCGGTCAGCCCGGTCTCGGGGTCGAACACGACGGGCGTGATGTCGGCGGGGGCGGGACGCGCGGTCCAGTGTCGGGCCCGTCGACGCCGTCCGGGCCGGGCGGACCGGGGGCGGCCGCGGCCACCACCGCGTCGACGGCGCCGACGGGCGCCTCGGCCCACCGACGCCAGCTGTCGCGCATCGTCGTGGCGTCCACGTCGGCCTTGTCGCGCTAGGTCGCCATCGAGGCGGCCTGCTTCTTTGTCCGGGAGGCGTCGGCACCCCCACCTTTGGTTCCCGGCCGCCCGACCAGCCGCTTGCAAAAAACCGGCGGCGCGCCGCCCCTTTGAAGGAGCGGCGCGCCGTGGTGGTGGGGGGTCGGGGTGTGCCGACGCCGGTCCCTGGCTGCCGGTGCTGCCCGTGGGGTGTCAGCGGCGGCCGCCGCGGTGGCGGCCCCAGGACTCGGTGTCCACCGTGCGGCCGCGGTCGTCGCGCAGGGTGGCGGTGTCGGCGCGGTTGTCCCACACGTAGTGGCGGCGGTCCTGGTACAGGTCGGTGCGGGTGTCACGGCCGACGCCGGTGTGGACGCGGACGGTGGCGCGGCCGGCGAGACGGACGTTGTCGAAGCGGTAGCGGTGGCCGTCCTCGTCGCGCAGCGTCCATCCGTCCAGGTTCACCGCACGGCGGGTGTTGTTGGTGATCTCCAACCACTCCTTGTTCAACGAGTGGTTGGAGCGGTCGTCGGGTCCCGGGGAGTCGTACTGCACGTCGGAGATCTGCACGTTCGGCCGGTGCGGCCGGTGCTCGGCCGCCGACGCCGGCGCCGTCAGGACCGCGGTCAGCGCGCCGGCGCTCAAGGCGGCGGCGGTCAGGCGGCGGGCGGTGATGGACTTCGACACGGGTTCCCCCTGCATGGTGCGGGCGCCACCCGAACCCGTCGGCACGAGGGCCGTAGGTTCGGGGTGTGCGTGGTGCGGATGGCGGCCGGTCGGCCGCACGCGCACACCCTGCCCACCCCGCGACCGGCCCGTGAACGAGCCGTGCACCTTGTTACGGATCGTCCACCTCACGATGACTGTCATCTGCAATAGCCATCTATGCGCTGAATGCATCAGGTTGACGGGCGCTGTCACGTTGTTGGGAGCCTGGATCTCTGACAGCGCGTCGGGGCGTGGTGGGGGTCAGATTTCGGGCCGGTGCTCAGGCCTCGGCGGGC
>NZ_JBFAKH010000175.1:0-6563 GCF_040655635.1 Streptomyces sp. NPDC050388 | reverse complement strand
AACTCCGGCGGATAGTGCTTCATGACCACGAGATGTCCGTTCTCAGATCCTCAGGATCCAGTGTCTCGTGTGTCCAAGATCAGGGGTCAAGGCCCATCCGCCCAGGTCACGGCCTTGGCCGGCCATCTCTGATGCAGCTGCCGGTTACCCCGCTGTCTTCACCTGAGCGAGGGAGGACGGCATCATGATCGGTTGTGCTGCTGCGCCTGGCCTACCTCGCCGCTACCAACATCTTCGCCCTGCTACGTCTCCTGCCGATGAGCGAGCGGGACAAAGACATCGAGATCCTCGCCCTGCGGCACCAACTGCTCGTCCTGCAACGCCAGGTTGCCAAGCCCGCGGTCACGGACACCGACCGTGCTGTCCTCGCCGGCCTGCTCCACCACCTCCCCCTGGGCAAGCTGCGCCACCTCCCGCTGCCGGTACGCCCCGACGCGATCCTGCGCCGGCACCGTGACCTGCTCAAGCGACGCCCTGCCGCGACCTGCGCGCCCCAGCGCCGTGGGCGCCCACCCGCCGTCCGCTCGATCCGCATCCTGGTCCTGCGTCTGGCCCGCGAGAATGCCTCATGGGGGTATCGCCGGATCCACGGCGAGCTCGCGGCGCTCGGCATCCAGGTCGCCGCATCCACCGTCTGGGAGATCCTTCGCGAGCACGGCCTCCCGCCCGCGCCCGAACGGCAGAGCACCACCTGGGCCGCCTTCCTGCGCAGCCGGGCCGACGCGTTGTTCGCCTGCGATCTCTTCGAGACCCGGACGCTGACCGGGGCGCGGCTGTACGGCTTCGCCGTCATCGAGCACGCCACGAGGCGCGTCCGGATCCTGGGCGCCACCGGGCACCCGACCGCGGAGTGGATCGTGCAGCGCGGCCGCCATCTCGGCATGGACCTGGAGGATGCCGGCTGCCGGGCGCGGCTCCTGATCCGGGACCGAGACGCGAAGTTCACCGCCGCCTGCGACGCCCTGCCGGCCGACGCCGGCCCGAAGGTGATCACCACCGGCCTCCGGATACCCCGGATGAACTCCCTCATGGAGCGCCGGCTACAGGCCTGCCGGCGCGAGCTCCTGGACCGCACCTTGATCTGGAACCAGAGCCACTTCCTGTACGCGCTCCGCGAGTTCGAAACCTTCTCCAACGAGCACCGGCCGCACCGAACGCTGAAGCAAGCCGCGCCCCTTCGTGCACTACCCGAACCGATCAACGTTGCGCCTGTCGAAAAGCTCATCCGCGCAGGTCATGCGGCATGTCGGTACTCGTGGAGGATGCCGCCGAGTCGTTGGCGTCGTATGTCGAGGTGGGTGATCTGCTCCGGATCGCTGATCGGCATCGGCAAGGGGCGTAGCGGGCGGGCGTTGGCGATGCCTTGATGGGGCCGGTGGGAGTTGTAGAAGTCTTCGAACTCGCGTAGCGCGTGGAGCAGGTGTCGCTGGTTCCAGATCAGGGTGCGGTCCAGCAGCTCGCGCCGACAGGTCTGCACCCACCGCTCCATGATCGAGTTCATTCTCGGTATCCGGACGCCGCTGAGCACCACCTCGATACCCGCGTCCTTGAGTACCTCGTCGAACAACCGCGGGAACTTCCCGTCCCGATCCCGGATCAGGAACCTGGCACGGCAGCCGGCGTCCTCGAGGTCCATGACGAGGTTCTTCGCGACTTGCGTCACCCAGGATGCGGTGGGGTGCGCGGTGGCGCCGAGGATCCGGATCCGGCGGTTCGCGTGCTCGATCGCGGCGAACACGGACAAGCGGGCCCCGGACAGGGTGACGGTTTCGAAGAAGTCGCACGCCAGGAGCGCGTCGGCCTGGGAACGCAGGAAGCCCGCCCAAGTGCTCGAGGTCCGCTCGGGCGCTGGGTCGATGCCGGCCTCCTTCAAGATTTCCCAGACGGTGGAGGCGGCCACCGTAACGCCCAGAACGAGGAGTTCGCCATGGATGCGGGGGTATCCCCAGTTGGAGTTCTCGCGGGCGAGCCGCAGCACCAGCAGCCGGGTGGAGCGCACGGTCCGCGGCCTTCCCGGGCGCTTGGGCCGGGAGCGCGCAGCGTGGCGGCGTGCGACCAGATCGCGGTGCCAGCGCAGCACCGTGTCCGGACGCACCACCAGCCGTATCCTGCGCAGCACCTGCGAGGGCAGGCGGTGCAGCAACGCCGCCAGGAACGCGCGATCGTTCGGGGAGAACCGAACCTTCTCGCCACCGAGTTGGCGCTCCAGCACCGTGATCTGATGCCGGAGGGCGAGGATCTCCGTTTCCATGTCCCGGTCGCTCATGGGCAGCAGGCGCAGCACGGCGAACGCGTTCGTCACGGTCAGGTAAGCCAGTCGCAGCAGCACGACCAGCCATCATGCCGGGCTGATCGCCAGCCCCGCGAGAGCACCGATTCCAGCGTCCGTGCTCGAGAACCCGCGCATCCCGCACACCGGCTCCCACCTCGGCGGATGAAGTTTTCGGCAAGGGCAACGTCGGTGTCCGCGACAACCCTCTCGACATCACCGAGCTGCTTCTCTCCGAGATCGACGGAAAGTGGCGGGTGGCCGAGATGAAGTAGTCGTTCTCCCACCGACGTCGAACCGCCCGCAAAGGGGCCGCTGGCTTGCTGGCGGCCCCTCTGCCGTACGTGCCACGAAACCCGAGCCCACCAGCCCCGACCGGTTGACGAAACAGATAGGCCCCCCGCTTTGGGTGACATCTCCCAGACGCACCCGGCCGTGCAGGTGCCGGTGCAGGCGGCGAGGATCCCGGTGCGGCGGACGTGATCGATCTCTCACGGGAAAATCATGCGGCAGGACATAGAAGTGAGGCCCTGTGACCGTCTGAGTGGTGCAGGAGTTCGACAGATGCATCACTGAGACTCGCAGGAGGAATCGGATGGAGACCAGGCGCGGATGGAAGCGGCTCGCCACGATGGGCGCCGCGGCCGTGGTGCTGGCGGGCGGCGCCGGGGCGGCTGTGGCCGTGGAGCGGACGGCCGGGCATGCTGCCCAGGTGCCGGCGGCGGTGGACGCGGTGGCACCGGCGAAGGCCCCGGGCCGTGCGACGACGGCCCCGGGGCCGCGGATCGTGCAGCCGTACCAGCCGGTGAGTATCGGGCAGGGCGCCGTCATGGCCCTGCTGCCTGAGGGACGGCAGAACTACGTCGTGGCCTGGACGAACGTTCGTGAAGCGGTCGAGCAGGCCCGGGGGATGGTGGGCGATGACATCCGGCCCGAGAGCCTCAGCGGTGGCATCGCCGTCGACGGGGCCGACGTGCTGTACACCGGCGCATGGCGCACGAGCACCCCGCCCGCCCGGATCACCGTCCGCACGGCTGACGGCACCGAACGGGACGCGGGCATGCTGAGCCTGCCCGGCGGACCGGGCTGGGGGACCTACTACCTCGACGCCGCCGGCGCCGGGGCCCCGCGGGGAGCTGTCACGATCACCGCATACGGCCTCGATGGCACGGTGCTGGCGACCCTGGCGTATGAATTGCCCCTGGCCGGACGCTGACCGCAACCGCAGCCCCGTGGCCGGAGCCTTCCGTACTGCCCCGGTGCACCCCGCACCGGGGCAGTACGGCGGACGGGGACCGGACGCGGCAAACAGAGGACCGGAGTGAAGACCGACGCGGAAGCAGAGTTCGGGGCGTTCGTGGTCAGCCGCTGGCCCCGGATGCTCAGGACCGCTCACCTGCTCACCGGACACCACCACGACGCGGAGGACCTGGTGCAGACAGCCCTGGCGAAGGCGTATGCCCGATGGGAGCGGGTGAGGCGCAGCGACGACCCCGACGCCTACGTCTGGCGCATCATGATCAACACCAACCGGGACCGGCTACGCGTGCCACGGGCCCGGGAGTGGCTGACCAACCGCTTCCCCGAGACGGCCGCCCCGGAAGGGACCGACTCGATCACCGAGCGCTCTGCGCTCATGGCGGCCCTGGCCCGACTGCCCCAGCGACAGCGGGCGGTCGTCGTCCTGCGCTACCTGGAGGACCGCAGTGAGAGCGAGGTCGCCGCGCTCCTGGGAACCCGGGTGGGCACGGTGCGCAGCCACGCCGCCCGTGCCCTGCGCAAGCTCCGCGCCGAGCCGGCCGTGACCGGATGCGACCGCGGCCTTGTCCCTCTGGAGCGGAGCGAGGCTGCGCGGGAGGAGGTCCGGAAGTGAACGAGGACGACATGCGGCTCGCCCAGGCGCTCCACCGCGCGGCCGACGCCTTCCCGGCAAGCCCGGCCCCCGTCGACGAAGTGGTGCGCCGGGGCCGGTTTTTGAGCCGTCGCCGCCGCACCCTGGCGGGCGGCGCCGGGGCCGCCGCGCTGCTGGCGGCCACGACCCTCGGGGCGCTCGCCGGGGGAGGCACGGACGACGGTGCCGCACCGGCGCCACCCGCCGCCGCCATGCCCGGGCCGCAACCGACCAGCTCCCCACCGCAGCGGGGTGCACAGACAGTGCGGCCCTACCAACAGGTCCCGATCGGGCACGGCCTGCGCATGGCGCTGCTGCCGGAAGGACGGCAGAACTACGTCGTGGGCCCGGGCGACCTGACCCAGTCCATCGAGCTCGCCCGGGCCCACGCGGGCGGCGACAGCCTGAAGACCGGCGGCATCAGCGCCGGCACGACCACCCTGGCGCAGGGAGTGGCGTGCACGGGCGCCTTCCGCACCCGCACCGCACCCGCCCGGGTGGTGATACAGGTCGACAACGGCACGCCACACGAGGCCCAGCTGCTCGCCCTGCCGGGCGACCCGGGCTGGGGCACCTACCACGCGTTCCTCGACGGCGTGCCCCAGGACGCCACGATCACCGTCACGGCGCTTGCGCCGGACGGACACGTCCTGGCCCGGCTGCGCACTGAAACACCACGCTGAGACCGTGAGCTGCCACGAGGTGTGCGACATTCCGCGGGTTCGTCCTGGCTTTCATCTCCCGTTGCCGCAGGTCAGCCCGGCAGACGGGAGCGATGGATCCGCACTACGTGAGCACGACGAGCAGACGGCCGCCGCTGAGCCAGCGCTCACCTAGTGAAGCGCGTGCAGCCGTTACGGCAGGTCAGGGCCTGCACCGTTGTTTTTTCCGCGAGAACTACCGGGACCCCAGCTGATCGTGGCGAACACCAACGACGGTCTCGCCTCCGCACGGGCCCGCGGCCGGGTCGGCGGACGACGGCCCAAGCTCACCAAGGAGCAGGCAGCGCTCACCCAACGCCTCTACGACGAGCGAGAGAAGACCGTCCAGCAGATCGCCGGCATGTTCGGCGTCCCGCGTTTCACGGTGTATGGGCATCTCGACAAGACCAAGACCGTCCCCCGCCAGCCGAAGAAGACCGCGGTCACGAAGTCCTGACGGCTGCCTTACGGCTGGTGTCTGAGCTAGGGTCCGTCTTCAAACGGATCTCGCCCAGAGCAGGAACGACGCGAGGGTGACCGCCGCTTCGTAGGAGGCGGCGGTCTTCTCGTACCTCGTCGCGACGCCACGGAAGCCCTTGAGCCGGCGTTGTCACGTTGGCTGACCGGCGTGGGATGATCTTGTGGAGGTCGTATCGGGGAGGGGGCTGTTCGTGTCGTCCGTGCCGCCGTCGTACCGAGGGCACCGGCACCCCGTCGAGATCATCTCCCACTGCGTGTGGCTGTACCACCGGTTCCCGCTGTCGTTCCGCAAGCTCGAGGAACTGATGCTCGAGCGCGGCGTGCTCGTCTCCTACGAAACCGTCCGGCGGTGGTGCCTGAAGTTCGGTCAGGCCTACGCCAACGCGCTGCGTCACCGGCGTCCCCGTCCCGGTGGCAAATGGCACCTGGACGAGGTCTTCATCAAGATCAACAGTGAGCTGACGTACCTGTGGCGCGCGGTGGACCAGCACGGCACCGTGCTGGACATCCTCGTGCAGAACCGACGCGACAAGGCCGCGGCCCGGCGCTTCTTCCGCAAGCTCCTCAAGAAAACCCGCTCGGTGCCACGGGTGGTGGTCACGGACAAGCTCCGCAGTTACGGGGCCGCCCACCGCGAGGTGATGCCTTCCGTCGAGCACCGCTCCCACAAGGGCCTCAACAACCGGGCCGAGAACTCCCACCAATCCACCCGGCAACGCGAACGCGCCCTGAAGGGCTTCCGCAGCGTCGGCGGAGCCCGGCGGTTCCTGGCCGCGTTCAGCGGCATCTCACCCCACTTCCGGCCCCGACGCCACCGGATGACCGCCCCCGACCACCGCGCCGAGATGACCGTCCGCTGCGCGATCTGGGAGCAGATCACCAAGAACATCGGCCTGCTTACCCAGGGCTGAGCACCGGCCCGGAACCCGGCCCCATCACACCCCAACGCACCGTCAGACATCCACGTACTCACCAACGTGACAACGCCCGGCTCGCAGCTGGGCCCGTCCCCGCCCGGTCCTCTGCCGCTGGGCGTCGCGGGTCACGGGGGATCTACGATCCTCGTCGGCCCGAACGGTCTGCGGCTGCGGCTGCGGCGGGAGACGGCCCGGACCCTGGGCGCGGCGATGTGTGCAGAACTCGTCTGGCGCAAGGGATTTGCACGGAATCCGCCTCCTGCGGCCGGCCGCTCCGTGTGGCAGCATGCCCTCCGGATCTTCCG
>NZ_JBFAKH010000174.1:0-6717 GCF_040655635.1 Streptomyces sp. NPDC050388 | reverse complement strand
GGTCGCCCTTGCCCTTGCGCCGGGCCGACGCGGCGGTGGCCGCGGGACCGGGCGGGTGTGCCACCCGGAGCGGGGCGCAGGCCGACGGCGAGGCTGTAAGAGATCGCGCCAACCTGCTCGACCGGCTGATGAGGTCGGGGAAACAAGCCGGCGCGGGCTCTCGCTGCTGTCCTGGTACCGGCTCGCACCTCTCCCGTCGGTCAGATGGACATGGAGGCGCCAAGCATCGTGGAAGCCCGCTGGAGCGGGCCGACGATCCTTGCCGCTGAGGCCGCTGAGGCCGCTGAGGCCGCTGAGGCCGCTGAGGCCGCTGAGGCCTTGGGGACGGTGTGGCAGGTGAAGCCGAGCTGGGTCATGGCCCTGAGGACTTCGCCACCGCTGAAATCGCGGCGGTCCTGGCGGGTGATGACCTGGCCGACCTGCTTGGCGGGATAGTGGCGGCGCCCGATGACCACGGAGTCGCCGGTGATCGGCTCGGGCTTGACGCCCTTCATCGCTTCCAGCACGCCGCCCTTGGTGAGCTCGAACGGAAAGCGGGCGATGACACAACGCATGATGCCTCACAAGGAGAAGAGGAAGGGGCCGACCATGGTGTGGCGGTTCAGCGGGAGAGGGCGACGACGCCCAGGGCGTTGCCGTGCTCGTCGACCACGGGCAGGGCCCCGAGCCGCCGGTGGCGCATCGCGTGCTCGGCTTCGGCCACCGTGGTCAGCGGCGAGGCGAAGGGCCCGCCGTCGTCGGAGATGTCGCGCAGGCGGACCTGGTCGGTGTATCCGGGACTGTCCCGCACGGCGGTGAGCCGGGCCTGGGTGACCAGGTCGGTGTACTGGCCGTCCTCGTCACAGACGACGAGGTGACCAGTGCGGGCGGCGGCCATGACGGACAGCGCCACCTCGACGGTCATGGCGTCCCAGACCTGAGGCCCGGCCGAGTCCATGGCATCGGCAACCGTTCTGGGCACGGCGTTGGTGCTGGTTGAGCGGGAATGCATCTGGACCAGCGTCAAGAGGTGCCTCCTGCAGAGATGTGTCAGCTTCCTGATCAAGACGGTTCTAGGCCGCGTCGGAGACGGACCGTCGTGCGGGCGCGCGCCGGGTCGCCGAAGCGGAGCGGCGCCGACCGCGTGAGGTGGCGCCACGCTTGGGGCGTTCGACCACCGGTGCGGTGATGACGACCGGGATGCCGGAGGGGGCCTGGGCACCGGTGATGCGGTGCAGGGCCTCCGCGCCCGCGCGGACCTGGGTGGTGTGCGGGACGATGCCCGCCATTGCCATGAGACGGGTCATGGCGCGGCGCTGGTTCGGGGTGACCAGGGTGACGACGCTGCCGGACTCGCCGGCGCGGGCCGTGCGGCCGCCGCGGTGCAGGTAGTCCTTGTGATCGGTCGGAGGGTCGACGTTGACGACGAGGTCGAGGCTGTCGACGTGAATGCCGCGCGCAGCGACGTTGGTCGCCACCAGCACGCTGACGTGTCCGTTCTTGAACTGCGTCAGCGTACGGGTGCGCTGCGGCTGCGACTTGCCCCCGTGGAGGGAGGCGGCCCGCACCCCGCTGTTCAGGAGGTGCTCGGTGAGGCGGTCGACGGCGTGCTTGGTGTCCAGGAACATGATCACGCGGCCGTCGCGTGCGGCGATCTCGGTGATGGCCGCGTGTTTGTCGGCGCCGTGGACGTGGAGCACATGGTGCTCCATCGTCGTGACCGCGCCGGCCGACGGATCGACGGAGTGCACGACGGGGTCGTTCAGGTAGCGGCGCACGAGCAGGTCGACGTTGCGGTCGAGAGTGGCGGAGAACAGCATGCGCTGCCCTCCGGGGCGAACCTGGTCGAGCAGGGCGGTGACCTGCGGCATGAAGCCCATGTCGGCCATCTGGTCCGCCTCGTCGAGGACGGTGACCAAGACCTGGTCCAGCCGGCAGTCGCCGCGTTCGATGAGGTCCTTGAGGCGTCCGGGGGTGGCGACGACGATCTCGACGCCGCGGCGCAGCGCGCCGGCCTGCCTGCTGATCGGCATCCCGCCTACGACCGTCGCCAGGCGCAGCTTCACGGAGCGGGCGTACGGCGTGAGCGCGTCGGTGACCTGCTGCGCCAGCTCACGCGTCGGTACGAGGATCAGCCCCAGCGGCTGCCGGGCCTCGGCGCGCTGCCCGGCCGTACGGGCCAGCAGGGCCAGCCCGAAGGCGAGGGTTTTGCCGGAACCGGTGCGCCCCCGGCCCAGGACGTCCCGGCCGGCGAGGGAGTTCGGCAGCGTCGCGGCCTGGATCGGGAACGGGGCGGTCACGCCCTGGGAGCCGAGCGCGGCCAGCAGCTCCGTGGGCATGGCGAGATCGGCGAAGCTCGCCGCGGCGGGCAGCGCCGGGGTGATCGTCTTCGGGAGGGCGAACTCACCCTGCAACGCGGCGGGGCGGCGGCTGTGACCGTGGGAACGAACCGGTCCGCCGGAGCGGCTCGGGGACGATGAGCCGAACCGTTTGCCGTTCTTCCCGGGGGCGGTGCTGCCGTTCCGAGCGCGGGCGAAGCGGTCGTTCGTGCGTGTGCGGTTCATGCGGGACCTTCCTTGATGCGGCACATGTCAAGGAATTCCCGAGCAGTGCGCAGCATGGAGAATTGCAAGAACGGGCCGAGTGGGAAACGAAAATAAATCGTACGCAAAAATGTGATCGAGGGGAGATGTTCTGGCGTCCCCGAAAGGGAATCCGTGTGCGTAATTACGTGGATTCCTCGCAGCCGTCCCGCAGGCGAAACCACTACGGGAAGTGCGTACAGCTGGGGCCCGCACCCCGAAGGATGCGGGCCCCAGCTGTAAGTGCGTGCCGACGTCAGGCGGGAACGATGTTCTCGGCCGTCGGGCCCTTCTGGCCCTGCGCGATGTCGAAGCTCACCTTCTGGCCTTCGAGCAGCTCGCGGAAGCCCTGGGCGGCAATGTTCGAGTAGTGGGCGAACACGTCAGCGCCGCCACCGTCCTGCTCGATGAAGCCGAAGCCCTTTTCTGCGTTGAACCACTTCACGGTGCCAGTAGCCATGTCTTTTCTCCTTCGGGGCAGTGAGTCGGCATCCGCACTGTACGGACGCCGTGTCGCCGCGATGATCACCCCGCCCGGAAAAGACCGGTGCCAAAAGGCGCTTCCAGTGGCGCAGAAGCCGACTGAGAAGAACTTGGAATTCGGGAACCACAACTGCAACTGAGGTCGACAGTAGCACGTTGCGGCGGTCCGTGTGTGTTGAATAATTCCGCTCCGATCGTTACTGCAAGGAAACTGTCCGCACGGCTCCGTAAAATTCTCATCCCGCGGATGCAGATATAATGTTGTCCAGGCCCTGCTGACCCGTAAATCCCCGACTTCGGCCACGAGGACGACGACCCGGGCTGGTGAAGGCGGACAGCGGTGTACCGGGGCCCATGTCGATGTGTCCCGGCCGCCGTGAGCGGCAAGTGGAGGGCGACGTCGGCGACCGGACACCGGTCCGGGGCGGTAGCGCTGCTGCGGGCGTCGGCGGATTCTGCGTAGCGGTTCAGCCGCGGGACCGGTTCTGGAGGCCGACCACGCGCAGCAGCTCCAGCCGTTCACGAGACTCGCTGCACGAGCGGGCGGTGCAGCCGATCGGCTGCTGGTCGTGCTCAGGGCTCAGCAGTACCTCGCAGTCCAGCTCCAGCAGGCCGACGACCGGATGCAGTCCGCAGGGTCGGCCGGTCCAGCGTGGCCCCGTCCTCGCCCACGGGCGCAAGCTCCAGCCAACTGCCTTCGCTCCCTGCTCACACCCCCGCGCTCGCGCCAGTACACGCCCTGCGGTCCCCTCGCCGGGCTCCCTTCCCCAGCGCTGGAGCATCGCCCTGGCCGTGCGGGGAAGCACTCCGGGCGGAAGGTTTGGTGTGCAGGTATCACCGGCATGGCCGAGGACCCAGTACCGGACAGCGAACAGGCCGGACAGCCCGGCGGACTGTCGGTCGTGACCACCGCCACCGACGGCATCCGCGTGCTCCGCCTGGCCGGGGAGATCGGCCACCGGGCCTGCGAACACCTGCAGCAGGCCCTGACCGCACTCGCTGCCGACCGGCCCCGCATGGTCGTCGACCTGCGCCGGGTCACCTTCATGGACTCCAGCGGCATCAACATCCTCGTCAACTGCTACCCCGACTTACGCCAGGCCCTCGCCCCTGACCGCTCACACCTCCCCCTGGCGCCGGAGCGGAGGGAAGGTCGGGATCCGACGTGGCCCGTCCGTACGCGAATCCACGGCGACCTCGACGGGTGACCGGACACAGGCTGAAGAGCCGCTGTCAGGGTCGTTGCATGTGCTGCCAGTGCGAAGGCCCCCCGTCCGTCGGACGGAAGGGCCTCTGACCAGGTGTTTCTCCGTGCCCCCGGCAGGATTCGAACCTGCGACGCCCGCTTGAGGAGAGAGGCTGGGGTGTCGTGCCGGTGACCTGCGACTTCGATGACTGGTGAGATGCCCGGCAACTCGACCGTCAGACACTCTCGTTGACCGTGGCTGACCCATGCATCTGGCACGGCAGCGGCACGAACCTCAGCCGACGACAGCCAGCCACGACGGTGGGTGCGTCGGCGGATGAGGCGCGCGTGTGCATCGCTGCATCCCCACCGACCGCAGCCACGCCACTGGCTTGTGCGTCGACCAGAGTCAGACAACGGCGGCCGGTCCGTGACCGAAGCGCCAGCGTCGGTGCGTCTCCTGAACGGGGCTGCATGAGGTGGAAGTCGAGACGGATGAAAATCTAGAGGGAGTGCCGGGCTCGGATCACTCTGGCCTGCTCCCGCGCCGCTTTGGCCTCAGCGCGTGCCTGCTGCTGATCGGTCTCGTGCAGGAGGTTGGCGGCGAGGCTGTCCAAAACGAGAGCCATCTGGTCTCGACAGTCGGCGTACGTTGCCCGGTCGTCCTCGGCCGGCTTTAGCGACCGTACCCGGCGCAGCTCGTTGAGATCTGCCTTGAGCGCGGGAGGGATCGAGCTTGCCAAGATGCCTTCTCACATCAGGGTGGAACGGCAGGCTACCGACTGGGATCTCAGCTTGGGAAGCTCAGGTCATCTATGACTGGTTGCCGGGCGGACCTGCGGCGGAGCAGCCACGGGGCCTGACTGGCTGCCGGCCTGGTCCCCGTCATTCCCCGGGGTCCCCCGCACGATCTGGCACGCGTCTGGCACGGGCGCGGTCGTCCGGACCGCCCTACGGGCGACCACCGCTTTAGGAGTTCGGTCCGGGCCCGCTCCGACTGCTGTCGGCAACTGGTGCAACGGCCGGACAGAGACGTTGGCGTACGCCTCCGTCCGGCGTCGTTGATGTCAGCCGTGGATGTCAGAGACCTTCTGATCCGTGGCTCTGCAGAGATCGGTCATCGAAGGTCATACAGGCTGCCGGGCAGCCCATGAGGGTCGGTGTGGGGTGCTGCCGGTTGCTGGGGCTGCTGTACTCCGCTGCTGTACAGCAACCTTCGACGCATGGACGTGAACGAGTTCTTATCCCAACCCTTGGTCGCACGCGTAGCGACCAAGGGTCCTGAGGTCCGGCCGGTGTGGTTCCTCTGGGAGGACGGCGCGTTCTGGTGGCTCACCGGCTCGTACTCCCGGCTGGAGCAGCTTCTCACCGAGGACTCGCGCGTCGCGCTGGTGATCGACACGTGCGACCCGGCCGCGGGTGCAGTGTTCTCTGTGACATGCCAAGGCGTGGCTGAGGTTGTGCCGCTCGACCGGGCCAAGGCAGTCCGGAAGTTGACCCGCTACCTCGGGCCTGAGGACCTGTGGCCAGTGCGCTTCTCCGCTCCGCTGGATGACCCTGCAACCAAGATGGTTCGGTTCGCGCCCGATCGTCCGCCTCGACTGCACGATCGATCGTGGTAACAGCACAGACGGCCAAGCGCACGCTTTCCCACTGTGTTGGTGGGTGGCCTGGCTGTGTGCAGGGGCGTTCACCCGTGTTCATGGGCGGCCGGCCTACGGGAAGGGCCCGGCATACGGTCTCGGCTGAACGGCGGTGAACGGGGCTGAATGAGACGGAAACCGAGACGGCCGCACTCCTCACCGCAGCACCGGAGACGGCCCGCGGCCGGCTGCGAAGCCACCGTCACTCGTGGAGCTAAGCCGCCTTGGGTCGCGCCGCATGGATGCCCGAGGCGGGCTCCTGGGCATCCTCGAGCGGGAAGGTCTCATCCTCCCCGAAGTCCGGGGCCTGGAAGGGGTTGGTCGCCGGAGGCGGCGATGCTGCGGTGGAGCAGCGGGGTTGCCCTTCCGGGGCGGAGAACAGCGATGTCAGATCGATGAGAGGTCTCTCTTTCGTTACAGGTCCCTGAAGGGTCCTGGTGTGCCGTGACCGGGCACAGCGGTCCTACAGCTTGGTCATCTTGGCGTACGGGCTCGAGATCCGCATGTGCGCCGAGCCGAAATCCACGAGCGCCGCGATTCCGTCCTCGATGCCGATCACCCGGCCGAGGCCGTACACGTCGTGTGTGACCTGGTCGCCCACGGCGAAGTGCTCGGGAACCGACGTGACCGGGGCCTTGAAGGGGCTGGTAGGCAGATGACGCTTCGATGCAGCAGGCTTTGTCATGACCCAGTATGCGCCTACGGGTATCCCGTTCGCTGTGACCGTCGACACAGATCAGGACGGCAACTGGGCTTGATCCGCTTTGACGGACATCGAAGATCAGGGGCTTCGGCCCCGGAAGGATGATGTCCATCATGGAGAGCATGGGGAAGAAGAAGCCGC
>NZ_JBFAKH010000173.1:0-6763 GCF_040655635.1 Streptomyces sp. NPDC050388 | reverse complement strand
GGAGGCACTCGATGAACACGAACGATCGCGCCATACGCGAGGTCGGCGAGGTGGACGAGGCTGAACGCCAGGCCGCGGAAGGTGGTGAGCGTGCGCGCCCGACGGCGGTCACCAGGGCAGGAACACATGGATGTCCTTGCCGTGGTCGGTACCGACGACGCTGACCTGGTCGCACAGCGTGTGGATCAGATGCCAGCCGATCCCGCCCCCGCCGCGGCTGGGCCGGAAGGGCCGGGGTGCGGGCGTGGTGGTGCTTGTGTCGTGCATCACCACATGCACCCCGTCGAACGTCCGGCGCAACCGCATCTCGAAGGGGCCCGGCGCGTACTGGACCGCGTTGGCTGCCAGTTCCGTGACCACCAGGAGGATGTCGTCCCAGTGCTCCGGAGCCGTCGGCGCGGACACGCGGGCCAGGTCGAAGAGGAACTCCTCCGCCACCAGGCGTGCGTCGGTGACGTCGTGCAGCTCCCCGTGAAAGCCGGCGACGCGGTCCGTGATCTCCTCGGCGGCCAGTGACTTGTCCCTACGCGGCTCGGATGCCATGTCGCCTTCCCTGCCCCCGGATTCGACGGGCAGCCGTTCGTGTGGCTGGTTCCTTTTGCTTCGTCTCCCTGCTCTGTGGGTTCCCGGGTCGGCGGAGCCTACGCGCCCGTATGTCCGTGCGTGGTGGATGACACCCACGTCACTTCGGTGCCGCGTGCCGCGTGCCGCGCGGTCAGCGGAAGACGTTGTCCGAGTCGTCCCAGACCGACGGCTCCTCCGGCGCCGGGGCCCGTTTCGGACGCGAACGCGAGTGGTACATCGCGTCGATCTCCAGTGCGTGGCGTCGCACGATCTCGTCCCGGCGCAGTTTCATCGACGGCGTCAGCAGCCCGTTGATCACGTCGAAGGGCTCCGCCAGCACCCGGAACACCCGGATCGACTCCGAACGCGACACACTGCTGTTCGCCGCGGCGACCGCCCGCGCGATCTCCTCGTGCAGCGCGTTCTCCTCCCGGGACTCCCGGGTCGGCGCGTCGCCCGGCAGCGAGAGAGCCGCCCGCCAGTGCGTCAGGAACTCCGGGTCCAGGGTGATCAGCGCCCCCACACAGGGCCGGTCGTCGCCCACGACGACGGCTTGGTGGACGAGAGGGTGCATCCGCAGCCGCTGCTCCAGGGCCGCGGGCGCGACACTCTTGCCGCTGCTGGTGATGATGATGTCCTTCTTGCGGCCGGTGATCGTCAGATAGCCCTCCGAGTCCACCCGGCCCAGGTCACCCGTGGCCAGCCAGCCGCCGGCCAGCGCGGTCAGGGTGGCGGCCTCGTCGCCCAGGTAGCCCTGGAACACCGACGGCCCGCGCACCAGGATCTCCCCGTCCTCGGCCACCCTGATCTCGCTGCCCGGCAGCGCCCGCCCGACGGTGCCGGACTTCTCCCTGCCGAGCGGCTGCATCGTCACACCGCCACCGGTCTCGGTGAGCCCGTAGCCGTCGTGGACGTAGATGCCGATGCCCTCGTAGAAGAGGGACAGGTCCCGGTTGAGGGCCGAGCCGCCCGAGGTGGCCCTGCGTATCCGGCCGCCCAGCGCGGCCCGCAGCTTGCGGTAGACCGTGCGCTCGTACAGGGAGTGCTGCAGCCGCAGGTCGAGGCCGGGCCCCGGGCCCCGGCCCAGCCGTTGCCGCTCCACGGCGGCGGCGAAGTCGCGGGCCGTGTCGGCGGCCCGCTCGAACAGTGCTCCGCGCCCGGCCTGCTGGGAGGCGCGCAGGAAGTTCTTGTAGATCTTCTCCAGCAGGGAGGGGACCGCGTACAGATAGGTGGGCCGCAGGGTGCGCAGGGCCGAGGAGAGGGACTCCGTGCCGGTGTCGGGCTCGTACCCCATCAACAGCCCGCCGCGCACGCACAGGCCTTGGATCATCAGCCCGTACACATGGGAGAACGGCAGGTAGGCGAGGACCACGGGCTGCTCTCCCGGCGGGGCCGCCGTGTGGGCCCAGCCCGCCAGCAGGGTGTCGCAGGGGGCGGCCAGGTTGCGGTGGCTCAGTGCGCACCCCATCGCGTGCCCCGAGGTGCCGGAGGTGTAGGCGATCACGGCCGTGGAGTCCGGCAGCACGATCCGGCGCAGCGAGTCGACCATGGCCGCCGGTATGTACTCGCCGCGCGCCACCAACTGGTCCAGCGCCCCCGAGTCCAGCTGCCAGACGTGCCGCAGCAGCGGCAGCGCGGCGCACACGGACCCGACGGTCATCACCCCCTGCTCGTCCTCGACCATCACGGCCACGCATCCGGATTCCCGGAGGATCCACTCCACCTGGTCGCGTGAGGAGGAGGGATAGACGGGGACGACCTCGGCGCCCACGGTCCACAGCGCGTAGCACAGGACCGTCCACTCATAGCGGGTGCGCGCCATGATCGCCACGCGGTCGCCCGGGGACAGCCCCGAGGCGACCAGCCCCTTGGCCAGGTCGACGACCTGGTCGCGGAACTCCAGCGCGGTGATCTCCTCCCAGGTCGTGGAGGCCGGGCCGGTGCGGCGGGCGAACATCGGCAGGGTGGGGCTCTCGGCGGCCGTCTCGAAGAGACTGTCCGCGAGGCCGCCCGTCAGGGGCGAGGCGGCCCAGGGAGCGAGAGCGGGGTCGTGCATGCACTGCTCCTGACATGTACGGGCTGTGACTCGGCCGACGAGCAGAGTCATCGGCGGTGCCTGAATGTAGCCGAGCCGGGGCGTTCCGGGGCCGGGATCGCGGGAAGTGTGGCCACACCGATGATCTCGGAGCCTCCCGTGCCCCCGGACCGGACGTGAGCCGCACGGTTCGGCGGCTCCGGACCGGGGCGTACGCATGGCTCCGGACAGGACGCACACGTGACCCCGGGCGGAGCCGGTGGTGATGATCATCACGCCCGTGTATACCGCACACGGCCGGTCGGGGCATCGCCGGGCCCTCCCTTACGGACCGTCAGGGAGCGCTGTACCCACGTCGGTTGCCGTCCGGCGCGGGTACGGGGCCGGGTGCCGCCGGGCTTCACGGGACGTCGGGCACCAGCCACACCGTCGCGAGGGGCGGGAGCGTGATCCGGACGCAGCCGTCCTCGGGCTTGACCGGGTCCGGGTTGGTGACGTCACCGCCGCCGTACCGGGCCGCGTCCGTGTTGAGGACCTCCTGCCAGGCGGGCACGTCGTCGGGCACGCCGAGCCGGTACCCGTGCCGGACGACCGGGGAGAAGTTCGACACCGAGAGCAGCGGCCGCCCCTCGGAGTCGAACCGCAGGAACGCGAACACGTTGTCCTCGGCCGCGTCCACCGAGACCCAGCGGAAGCCCGCCGGGTCGGTGTCCCGCTGCCACAGTGCCTTCGTCGCGCGGTAACGGGTGTTGAGGTCACGCACCAGGTCCTGTACCCCGCGGTGGTCGCCCGCCGAGTGGTACGCGTCGTCCAGCAGCCACCACTCGGGGCCGTGCTGCTCGGACCATTCGGCGCCCTGCGCGAACTCCTGCCCCATGAACAGCAGTTGCTTGCCCGGATGGGCCCACATGAAGCCGAGGTAGGCCCGGGTGTTCGCCCGGCGCTGCCACCAGTCGCCGGGCATCTTCGACACCAGGGCCTGCTTGCCGTGCACGACCTCGTCGTGCGAGATCGGCAGGACGTAGTTCTCGCTGTGGGCGTACACCATCGAGAACGTCATCTCGTGGTGGTGGTACTTGCGGTGGACCGGCTCGTGGGAGACGTACTCGAGCGAGTCGTGCATCCAGCCCATGTTCCACTTCAGGCCGAACCCCAGCCCACCGGTGTCGGTGGGCCGGGTCACCCCGTCCCACGCGGTCGACTCCTCCGCGATCGTCACCACGCCGGGGCAGCGCCGGTACACGGTCGCGTTCATCTCCTGCAGGAACGCCACGGCGGCCAGGTCCTCCCGGCCGCCGTGCACATTGGCCTCCCACTGACCGGAGTCCCGTGAGTAGTCCAGGTAGAGCATGGAGGCGACCGCGTCCACCCGCAGCCCGTCGATGTGGAACTCCTGGCACCAGTACACGGCGTTGGCGACCAGGAAGTTGCGCACCTCGGTCCGGGCGAAGTCGAACGTGTACGTCCCCCAGTCCGGGTGCTCCGCCCGCCGGGCGTCCCCGGGCTCGTACAACGGGTCCCCGTCGAACCGGGCCAGCGCCCAGTCGTCCTTCGGGAAGTGGGCCGGCACCCAGTCCATGATCACGCCGATCCCGGCCCGGTGCAGGGCGTCGATCAGGTGCTTGAAGTCGTCGGGCGAGCCGAGGCGTGAGGTCGGCGCGTAGAACCCGGTGACCTGGTAGCCCCAGGACGGACCGTAGGGGTGCTCGGCGACCGGCATCAGCTCGACATGGGTGAACCCGAGGTCCTTGACGTACGCGGGCAGTTCGTCGGCCAGCTGACGGTAGGTCAGGCCAGGCCGCCAGGAGGGCAGATGCACCTCGTACACCGAGAACGGCGCCTCGTGCACGGGCACCCGGGCCCGCCGCTCCAGCCACTCGGCGTCGTCCCACGTGTGGCGCGAGGACGTCACGATCGACGCCGTGTTCGGCGGTTCCTCCGCGAGGCGCGCCATCGGGTCCGCCTTGAGGGCGCGGTGACCGTACCGGGAGTGCACCTCGAACTTGTAGCGGGCGCCCTCGCCGATCCCCGGCAGGAACAGCTCCCACACCCCGGAGGAACCGAGCGAGCGCATCGGGAACGCCGTGCCGTCCCAGCAGGTGAAGTCCCCGGTGACCCGCACCCCGCGCGCGTTCGGCGCCCACACGGTGAAGCGGGTGCCGCTCACGCCCTGATGGGTCATGGGGTGCGCGCCGAGCGCCGTCCACAGCTCCTCGTGGCGCCCCTCGGCGATCAGATGCAGGTCGAGCTCGCCGAGCGCGGGCAGCATCCGGTACGGGTCGTGCACCTCCACCGCGTCCTCGTCCCCGTACGCCACTGCCAGGGTGTACGCGGGGATCGCGTCCAGTGGCAGGACCACGGAGAACAGACCGTCGCCCTCCGAGGTGAGCGGGACACGCTCGCCGCCGGTGACCACGCTCACCGCCCGCGCGAAGGGGCGCAGCGCCCGGAAGGCGATGCCGCCCGGCACCGGGTGCGCGCCGAGCAGCGCGTGCGGATCGTGGTGGGCGCCCGCCAGCAGGCGCCCCCGGTCGGTGGGATCGAGGGCGGGAGCGGTCCCGTGTGCCGCCGGAGCGGACGGGGCGGGCCCGGCCGACTCGGGAAGCGGGGTGTCGTGCAGGGCCACGGCTTCAGTCTCCTCTCACGGCGAGGCGCTCGATCGCCGCCATGGGTACGGGCAGCCAGTCGGGTCGGTGCCGGGCCTCGTACAGCACCTCGTACACGGCACGGTCCGTCTCGTAGGCGCGGAGCAGGCCGTGTTTCTTGCGCGGGTCCCAGCCGGAGCGCGCCGCGTAGCCCGCGCAGTAGGCCTCGCGGCAGCGGCGCGCCCACTCCGGGCGCCAGGGACGCCGCTGGCGGGCGGCGTAGTCGAACGAGCGCAGCATCCCGGCGATGTCCCGCAGGGGGGAGTGGGCGCTGCGCCGTTCGGAGAGCGGCCGGGACGGCTCGCCCTCGAAGTCGATGACGAACCAGTCGCGTCCGGCCCGCAGCACCTGCCCGAGGTGCAGGTCACCGTGGATGCGCTGGGCGGCCGGGCCGGGGTCGCAGGTCGCGAGCGCGGCGAACGCGGCCTTCAGACCGGGCACGAACGGCTGGAGGACGGGGACGGAGTGCGCGGCGGCCGTCAGCCGCTCGGCCATCGCCGTCGCCGTCAGTCCGTTCTCCCCGGGCCCACCGACGGGGAAGGCCGAGGCCAGCGCCAGGTGCACGTCCGCCGTGGCCCGGCCGAGGGCGTGCGACTGGGCGGTGAAGTCGTCACCGGCGGCCAGTGCGTCCAGTGCCAGCGTCCAGCCGTCGGAGGCGTCCCGCAGGAACGGCTGGAGGACACCGAGCGTCGCCCTGAACGGATGCGTGGTACGCAACCAGGCCACCGGGGCGGGGACCCGGTGGCAGCCCTGCCGGGACAGCGCGCCCGGTACCTCCAGGTCCGGGTTGACTCCGGGCTGGATCCGCCGGAAGACCTTCAGGATGAACTCCTCGCCGTACACCAGCGAGGAGTTGGACTGCTCGGCGTCCAGCAGGCGAGGTACCAGCCCGGCGCGGGGCCCCGGCTGATCCGTGTCGCACTCGAAGTGCAGGGGGCCGGTCGTGCCGGGGTACCGCAGCCGTTCCAGGAGCAGCTGGGCCGACCGGGGGTCGTGGAGGGCGTCGTAGACCGTCCGTCCGGCCAGCGGTCCGTCCTGCACCCTGCCGATGAGCGCCCGGCCGAGGCGCGGCGACGGGCGCTCCTCCCGCACGCCGAGGAGGAGTTGGTAGCAGTCACCGGCCGGAGGAGTGTTGCCGGGGGAGGGCACGCCGCCGTGGCCCGCGTGGAACAGCAGGTGCAGACAGCCCGGGAACAGCTCCGTCATCGACAGCACATGGAGGTCGGCGACGGGGCGGTCCTTGCCGGCGAACCAGCGCTGCCCCGGCAGCCACTCGCGCAGCAGCCCGGTGAACGACTCCATGGACCCGGTGGGTGCGCTGCGCGGGCGCAGGAATGCGGTCTTCGTCATGGTGACGCCTCCTTTCGTCGGCGCACGCTCACAGTCGTCGGCCGATGCGGGATCGGGATGCGGTTCGGGTGAGCCGGAACCAGTAGAAGCCGTGGCCCGCCAGGGTCAGCAGATACGGCAGCTCGCCGATGGCCGGGAAGCGCACCCCGCCGAACAGCTCGACCGGATG
>NZ_JBFAKH010000172.1:0-6866 GCF_040655635.1 Streptomyces sp. NPDC050388 | reverse complement strand
GGGGCAGATCTTCGTGAAGGGCGAGGTCATCAAGACCGTTCCGGAGTCGAAGATCGTGGAGACGCTGATCGAGGAGGCCATGAAGATCGCCGAGCAGATGGAGAAGGACGGCGTCGCGTCGGGGGAGCCGGCCGTCACCGTGAGCTGAACAGCACGGAACCGAAGGGGGCCCGAGCGTGACGATTCTGGAGAGCATCCGGCAACCACGTGACCTGAAGGCGCTGTCCGAGGCGGCACTCGGTGAACTGTCCGAAGAGATCAGGAAGTTCCTGGTGCACGCGGTCGCCAGGACCGGAGGGCACCTCGGGCCCAACCTGGGCGTGGTGGAACTCACCGTCGCCCTGCACCGGGTCTTCGAGTCACCCGTCGACCGCATCCTGTGGGACACGGGCCATCAGAGCTACGTCCACAAGCTGCTGACGGGTCGTCAGGACTTCTCCAAGCTGCGCGGCAAGGGAGGCCTGTCGGGCTATCCCTCACGCGAGGAGTCCGAGCACGACGTCATGGAGAACAGCCACGCCTCCACGGCCCTCGGCTGGGCCGACGGACTGGCCAAGGCCCGCCGGATGCAGGGGGAGAAGGGGCATGTCGTCGCCGTGATCGGCGACGGCGCCCTGACCGGCGGCATGGCCTGGGAGGCGCTGAACAACATCGCCGCCGCCAAGGACCGCCCGCTGGTCATCGTCGTCAACGACAACGAACGTTCCTACGCCCCGACCATCGGCGGCCTCGCCGACCACCTCGCGGCCCTGCGCACCACCGACGGCTACGAGAAGGTGCTGGCCTGGGGCAAACACGTGCTCCAGCACACCCCGTTGATCGGCGGCACCGCCTACGAGGCGCTGCACGGCGCGAAAAAGGGCTTCAAGGACGCCTTCGCCCCCCAGGGCCTCTTCGAGGACCTGGGCCTGAAGTACGTCGGCCCCGTCGACGGGCACGACGTCAAGGCCGTGGAGTCCGCCCTGCGCCGCGCCAAACGCTTCCACGGGCCCGTGCTGGTCCACTGCCTCACCGAGAAGGGCCGCGGTTACGAACCCGCCGTCGCCCACGAGGAGGACCACTTCCACACCGTCGGCGTGATGGACCCCCTCACCTGTGCGCCGCTCGCACCGGCCGGCGCACCCTCCTGGACCTCGGTCTTCGGTGAGGAGATCGTCCGCATCGGGGAGGAACGCGAGGACGTGGTGGCGATCACCGCCGCCATGCTGCATCCGGTGGGCCTGGGCGCCTTCGCCGAACGGTTCCCGGACCGGGTGTGGGACGTCGGCATCGCCGAGCAGCACGCCGCCGTGTCCGCGGCGGGACTGGCGACCGGCGGCCTGCACCCGGTCGTCGCCGTCTACGCCACCTTCCTGAACCGCGCCTTCGACCAGCTGCTGATGGATGTGGCGCTGCACCGCTGCGGGGTCACCTTCGTCCTGGACCGGGCCGGTGTCACCGGCGCCGACGGGCCCTCGCACAACGGCATGTGGGACATGTCGATCCTCCAGGTCGTCCCCGGCCTGCGGATCGCCGCACCGCGCGACGCGGACCAGTTGCGCGTCCAGCTGCGGGAGGCGGTCGCCGTCGACGACGCGCCGACGCTGCTGCGGTTCCCCAAGGAGGTCGTGGGACCGGCGATCCCGGCGCTCGACCGGGTCGGCGGCCTGGACGTCCTGCACCGCGCCGGCGCTCCCGAGGTGCTGCTGGTGGCGGTCGGGGTGATGGCGTCCGTCTGTCTCCAGGCCGCCGAACTGCTCGAAGCCCGCGGCATCCGCTGCACCGTGGTCGACCCCCGATGGGTCAAGCCCGTCGACCCGGCGCTGGTGGGGCTGGCCGCCGAGCACCGTCTCGTGGCCGTCGTCGAGGACAACAGCCGTGCGGCGGGCGTGGGTTCGGCCGTGGCCCTGGTGCTGGGCGACGCCGATGTCGACGTACCGGTACGGCGGTTCGGCATCCCGGAACAGTTCCTCGCGCACGCCAAACGCGGCGAGGTGCTGGCCGACGTCGGCCTGACGCCCGTCGAGATCGCCGGCCGGATCAGCGCGAGCCTGACCGCCGGGGACGAGTCGCCGAAGCAACCACAGGACCGACAGGAGTCACCGCAATGACCATCGCGGAGTCCGCGGCGAAGTCTTCGCGTGCCGGGGAGTTCGACCTCGGCGCGCTGCTGGCCGAACGCGGAGCCGAGCGCTACGAGCTGCACACCCGGTACCTCAACCACCAGCTCCCGCGCATGTTGCACACCATCGGCTTCGACAAGGTCTACGAACGAGCCGAGGGTGCCCATTTCTGGGACGCGGACGGCAACGACCACCTGGACATGCTCGCCGGATTCGGGGTGATGGGCCTGGGGCGCCACCACCCCGTGGTCCGCAAGGCGCTGCACGACGTCCTCGACGCCTCGCTCGCCGACCTCACCCGCTTCGACTGCCAGCCGCTGCCCGGTCTGCTGGCCGAGCGACTGCTCGCGCACAGCCCGCACCTGGACCGGGTGTTCTTCGGCAACAGCGGAACGGAGGCGGTCGAGGGCGCCCTGAAGTTCGCCCGCTACGTGACCGGCAGACCGCGCGTCCTGTACTGCGAGCACGCCTTCCACGGACTGACCACCGGTTCCCTGTCCGTCAACGGCGAGTCCGGCTTCCGCGACGGCTTCGCCCCGCTGCTGCCCGACACTGCGGTACCGCTCGGAGATCTGGACGCGCTGGAGCGGGAGTTGGCCAAGGGCGATGTCGCCGCCCTCATCGTGGAGCCGATCCAGGGCAAGGGAGTGCACGAGGCCCCGCCCGGCTATCTGCGCGCCGCGCAGGAACTGCTGCACCGGCACAAGGCGCTGCTGATCGCCGACGAGGTGCAGACCGGACTCGGGCGGACCGGCGACTTCTACGCCTACCAGCACGAGGAGGGGGTCGAGCCGGACCTGGTGTGCGTGGCCAAGGCGCTCTCCGGCGGCTATGTGCCGGTGGGGGCCACGCTCGGCAAGGACTGGATCTTCCGCAAGGTCTACTCGTCGATGGACCGGGTGCTGGTCCACTCGGCCAGCTTCGGGGCCAACGCCCAGGCGATGGCCGCGGGCCTCGCGGTCCTGTCGGTCATGGAGAACGAGCACATCGTTGCGCACGTCCGGGCCACCGGGGAGCTGCTGCGGTCCCGGCTCGCGGCGCTGACCGGGAAGTACGAACTGCTGGCCGACGTCCGCGGCCGGGGCCTGATGATCGGCATCGAGTTCGGCAGGCCGCGGTCGCTCAGGCTGCGCGGCCGCTGGGCCGCGCTGCAGGCCGCGCGCAAGGGGCTCTTCGCGCAGATGGTGGTCGTACCGCTGCTGCGGCGGCACAGGATCCTCACCCAGGTCTCCGGTGACCACATGGAGGTGATCAAACTGATCCCGCCGTTGATCATCGACGAGCGGGACGTGGACCGGTTCGTGGCGGCTTTCACGGCGGTGATGGACGACGCCCACGACGGCGGTCTGGTGTGGGAGTTCGGCAGGACCCTGATGAAGCAGGCGGTCGCCGGCCGGTGGGACACTGACCCCGTCCGGCCGTGATGCCTGCCAGACGGTGACACCCGCCCTTTTTGCCCGTGAGGCAAGAGATTTGCCCCACGGGCAATAATCCTGCTGAATGGGGTCATGAGCACCCCCGGAACCGAGCCGTCGGCCGAACCGGCCGCCGAGCTTCCCGCGGTCGCGCCGCACCTGCGCGCGCTGCGCCGCCGGGCAGGTCTGACCCTGGAGGCCGCGGCACGCGACGCGGGGCTGTCGCCCGCCCACCTCTCCCGGCTGGAGACCGGGCAGCGTCAGCCCTCGCTGCCCATGCTGCTCTCCCTGGCCCGCACCTACGGTACGACGGTCTCGGAGCTGCTCGGCGAGACCGCCACCGACCATGACACGGTGCTGCGCGCCGCCGACACGGAGCCGACCGTCGCGGGCGGCTGGACGTACCGGCAGGCCGGCTCCCCCGGGCGCGGGATGCAGGCCCTGCGGGTCGAGGTTCCCCACGGCTCCCAGAGCGGCATCGTGCGGGTCCACCCGGGCGAGGAATGGCTGTACGTCCTCAAGGGGCGACTGCTGCTGCGCCTCGGGGACGCGCTGCACCGGCTGGCCCCGGGCGACAGCGCGCACTTCGACTCGCTGACCCCGCACCGTATCGCCGCTCAGGACCCCGACGGGGTCGAGCTGCTCTTCGTCCATACCCTGTTGCAGAGCCCCACGGCCGCCCTGTGCCTGGGCCCCACCCATGGAGATGTGTCATGAAAGACCTGGAGGAGAAGTTCCCTCGCGCCCTGTGGGTGAGGCTGTTCGTCTACGTCGTGGTGGGGCACGTCTTCGCGGGCTTCATCTATCTGCTGTTCGCGCTGGGCGCGAAGCAGTAGCCCCCAGGGCCTGTCCGGGCAGTGCCTCCGTGAGGCGCTGCCCGGTCGGGTGGTTCCTCAGTCGAGCAGGCGCTCGCGCAGTCGCTCCCGGTTTTCGGGGGTGAGCCCGAGCGCCGTCTCGAGGTAGGGGTCCACGCCGCCCCAGGTCTCCTCGATGGTTTCCAGGGCGGCCGACAGATATTCGGCGCGGGCGTCGAACAGGGGGTTGAGCAGTTCCATGACCTCGGGGGAGTAGGCCGAGGCGGAGCTGCCGCTGCGGCGCACCCTGTAGCGGCGGTGCTTGGCGTTGGACTTGAGATAGTCGTCGAAGATCGCGTCCCGTTCCACACCCAGGGCGAGCAGCGTCACCGCCACCGACAGGCCCGCGCGGTCCTTGCCGGCCGCGCAGTGCATCAGCGCGGGGACGCTGTCCTCGGCGAGTGAGCGCAGCACCTGGGAGTGCTCGGCGGTGCGTTCCTTGACGATCACGCGGTACGAGGCGATCATCCGGCCCGCCCCCTTGCCGTCGGCGAGGATCGAGCGCAGCTGGTCCAGGTCGCCGTCGCGGACCATCCTCCAGAACCGGGCGCCGTCGGCCGGGTCGCTCAGCGGCAGGTTCACATGGCGCACGCCGGGCAGCTCGATGTCGTGGCCGTCCAGCTTCTGGTCGGCCGCGTTGCGGAAGTCGAAGACGGTGTGCAGTCCCAGGGAGGACAGGAAGTCGGCGTCCGACGCGGTGGCGTGGGCCAGATGACCGCTGCGGAACAGCACGCCGTGCCGTACCCGGCGGCCGTCCACGGTCGGCAGTCCGCCCACGTCGCGGAAGTTCCGCACTCCGGTCAGCTCGGGTTCGGTAGACGGGATGTGCTGCGTCACAGGGGCCCCTCCCTCTCGCCGCCGACGGGGAGGCGTCGGCGGGTGTCACTCGACGATACGACATGCCTGTCAGGGGCAATGAGTTGTCCACGGATCAGCCGGCACGGGTGTTCCGAGCCCGCCGTGCGGCCGGAGCGGAGCGTCCACGATCGGGTAATTAAGTGCGTTATGTCTGTTTGGCGCATTTGGGAGTAATGGATCCCGGTATTTGGGGATATGGGGAGGGCGTGGTGAGCATCGTCATATCGGTGACGATGTGTTGTCGTCATGCTCACGTAATTCCGGCGTTTCGCAAGGGAATTCAAGGGGTGCGGGAAATCAGGGTCGACTCTGGGTGACGGAATTCAGGTACATGGATCACGGAAAAGGTCCTTCGTTCGGAACATCGTGCTTGTCCCTTTGCGCCGTGGTCGCCTACGTTCGCCATCGATCCGGACGGACGCCTAATCCTGCCGCCGCCCGGAGCCCGCACACACTGACCCGTGTACGGCAGGAGCGGGGGACCCACAGGTACCACTGCCTGTTCCGGTCTCCGGAACAGGCTCGGGGTTAAGTCGCGTCTCGACGCGACCGGGCATCTCCAGTCCGAACCCGACAGCTCACCTCGTAGGCGCCGGAGAGGAATTCGTCATGCCCGCAAAGGGTAAGCACCGCCGTCCCCGCGCTTTGCGTTTCACCCGCGCCATCGCCGTCGCCGGCACTGGTGGCGCCGCGCTCGCCCTGCCGCTTCTCGGCGCCACCGGCGCGAGCGCCGCCCCTGCGCAGGCGGCCCCGGAAAAGGCCGTCCAGGCGTTCTCCGTCGCCGACAAGAAGGCCGACAGCGGCAAGGACGGCGGCGCCCGCACGTACATCGTGAAGGGCGGCGACCACCTGGCGAAGATCGCCGAGTCCGAGAACGTCGACGGCGGCTGGAAGCAGCTCTACGCCGACAACCGGGAGGCCGTGGGTGACGACCCGTCGCTCATCCACCCCGGCCTGAAGCTCTCGGTCGACGGCAAGGCCGCGACGAGCACGCCGAAGAAGTCACCCTCTTCCGGTCCTTCCGCCTCCCTGGGGCTGCCCTCCTCGTCCGCTCCGTCCTCCGCACCGAAGGCATCCTCCGGCGCCGCGACCGCCGACCAGGCCGCGAACACCTCCGGTTACAGCTCGCCGGTGCCAGGTGGCGGCCTCGGCACCGCCTACAAGGTGGCCGGCAGCATGTGGTCCAGCGGCTACCACACCGGTGTCGACTTCGCCATTCCGACCGGCACCTCCCTGAAGGCCGTCGGCCCGGGCACCGTCGTCTCCGCGGGCTGGGCCGGTGCGTACGGCAACCAGGTCGTCATCAAGCTCGCGGACGGCCACTACGCCCAGTACGCCCACCTGTCCTCGCTGTCCGTCTCGGCCGGCCAGGCCGTGAGCGGCGGCCAGCAGGTCGGCCTCTCGGGATCCACCGGCAACTCGACCGGCCCGCACCTGCACTTCGAGATCCGCACCACGCCGAACTACGGCTCGGACGTGGACCCGGTCGCCTACCTCGGTGCGAAGGGCGTCTCCATCGCCTGACCCCCGCGAGACCCGCCTGAAGCACGTCACCAACCGCTACTCGGTGCCGATCCGGCTGATCGGCAAGCGGGTGCGGGTCGTCCTGCACGCCTCTCACCTGGTGGTTTACGACC
>NZ_JBFAKH010000171.1:0-6938 GCF_040655635.1 Streptomyces sp. NPDC050388 | reverse complement strand
ATCGCGTGGAGGAGGCCTACGAGGTCTTCGCGCACGGCCCGGACACCGGCGCCCTGAAGGTCGTGCTGCACCGCGAGGTGCCGTGACCGCCCCGGGAACCGGTCCTCCGACCCGCACCGGGTCGACGACGACACCTCTCACTTCCCGTGGGCGACGAGGAAGTCGGCGCTGCCGGACAGCGTGGTGAGCTGCGGTGTGTCCTCGTCATCGATACGCATGCCGGTCCGTTCGCCCAGGATCTCGATGTAGGTCAGGAAGTCCAGCGAATCCATCTCGAGCGCGTCCCGAAACGCCTCGTCGGGGCCCAGTGTGGCCAGGTCGGCGTCAGGAACGACCTGGACGATCGACTCCTTGACCACGTTCAGCGCGTCGGTTCGGTTCACAGCTTCTCCGGATTCTGCAAGAGACGGTCGAGCGTTGTCAGATAGCGGGCCCCGACGGCGCCGTCCGTCGCCCGGTGGTCCGCCGAGAGGGTGGCCGTGACGACGGGACGTACGCCCAGCAGGCCGTCGACGGCGCAGGGCCGGTCGACCACCCGTCCGAAGCCGACCAGGGCCACCTGCGGCGGATGAATCACGCCGAACACGGTTTCCACGCCCTGGTCGCCCAGGTTGGTGACCGTGATCGTGGCGTCGGACACTTCGGAACCGCGCAGCCTGCCCGTGCGGGCGCGTGACACCAGGTCTTTCAAGGCGGTCATCAGCTCGGGCAGTCCGAGGGTGTCTGCTCGGTGCAGGGCGGGTGCGACGAGTCCCCCGCCGCGAAGGGACACCGCCACGCCGAGATGGACGTCCTGAGCAGCGGCGAAGCGGTCGTCGGTCCAGAAGCCGTTGAGCTCGGGCACCTCGTGTGCCGCGAGGGCGGCCGCCTTGAGCAACAGGGCCGCCGGAAGCAGTCGTTCGGACATCGGACTGCGCCGGTTGTGGTCGTGCAGCCAGTCCATCGCGGTGGCCATGTCGACGGTGGTGGACAGGTAGTAGTGCGGGATGTCCCGGTTGGCGCGGGTCATCAGGCGTGCGATCACCTGGCGCATGCCCGACGCCTGGTCCTCGGGAGGGTGGGAAGCACGCACGGCAGCGGTGGTCCGGCGCGGTGGTGGGGGCGCGGCAGCATGACCGGAGGCCGCCTTGCTCACGTCTTTGGCGCGGATGGCGGAATCCTTGCCGGTGCCGGTCACCGCGGACAGGTCGACGCCCAGCTCGGCGGCGCGTCGGCGGGCGAGGGGGGTGGCCCGTATGCGCGAGGGCTGAGCAGCGGTCGTGGCTGCCGCTGCCCGCTCGATGTCGGCCCGGGTGACACGCCCTGCCGGCCCGGAGCCGTCGAGGGCCGTGAGATCGACGCCGCTCTGCTCCGCGAGGTGCCGGATCAACGGGCCTGCCTCGACGTGTCCGCGGTCCCGGCCCCCGGAGGGCACCGGTGTGCGGGCAGGGGCGGGCTCGGAGGTCCTGGCGGGCCTCGCGTGCTCAGGGGCGGGCGGGGCCTGTGGTTTCCCCTGGGCCTTCCGGGCTCTCTCCGGTACCCCGCGTTCTTCTGCCGCCGGCTCGATCAGCGCGAGCGGCGTGCCCACCGGTACCGTCGTGCCCGGCTCGACGAGCAGTCGTCCCATTGCTCCGCTCTCGAAGCACTCCACCTCGATCGTGGACTTCGCGGTTTCGATGACCGCGACCGGATCGCCTCTGCGGATGAGGTCGCCGGGTCCCACCAGCCATTCCACCAGCGTGCCCTCGTCCATGTCGGCGCCGAGTGACGGCATGGTGAACTCGCCCATGATCAGTCCACCGCCCGGTGTGCGGCCGCGACGATGTCGGTGGTCTGTGGCAGGGCGGCCTCTTCCAACTGCCGGGCGTACGGAATGGGCACCTCGGCGCTGCACACCCGCTCGACGGGGGCGTCCAGGTCGTAGAACGACTCCTCGGCGATGCGGGCGGACACCTCGGCGGCGAGACTCCCCGTGCGCCATGCCTCGTCGACGATCACCGCACGGTGGGTACGGGCCACGGACGCGGTGACGGTCGCACCGTCGAGGGGCCGCAGCGTGCGCAGGTCGATCACCTCGGCGTCGATGCTCTCGGTGGCCAGCTCGTCCGCCGCCGCGAGCGTCTTGGGCAGCGAACCGCCGTACGTGATCAGGGAGATGTCGGTGCCGGGCCTGCGGATCGCGGCATGGTCCAGGTCTACGGGGGCCGTCGGCGGGGCGAGTTCGCCGGAGGTGTTGTAGAGGCCGCCGTGCTCGAAGACCACCACCGGGTCGGGGTCGGCGAGCGCGGGGGCGAGCATGTGGCGTGCGTCCTCGAGCGTGGCCGGGGCGAGCACGCGGATGCCGGGAATGTGTGCGTAGAAGCCTTCCAGGCTGTGCGAGTGCTGTGCCGCGAGCTGCCGCCCCGCGCCCGTCGTCATACGGATGACCAGCGGCACGGGCAGCTGACCGCCCGACATGTGCAGCAGGGTGGCGGCGTTGTTGAGGATCTGGTCGAGGGCGAGCAGGCTGAAGTTGACGGTCATGATCTCGACGACGGGCCGCATCCCGGCCAGAGCGGCGCCGATGCCGGCCCCCACGAACGCGGACTCCGAGAGCGGGGTGTCGCGAACGCGGTCCGGTCCGAACTCCTCCAGCAACCCGAGGCTGACGCCGAAACAGCCGCCGTACCTGCCCACGTCCTCGCCCATGAGGAAGACCCGGTCGTCGGAGCGCAGGGCTTCCCTCAGGGCCTCGCGCATCGCCTCCCGGTACGTCGTCTTCGTCCCCTCCGTCGCGACTGCGTTCACGGTCGGCTCACCTCCTCGGCCGAGGTACTGGTGACGTGGCGGAGCAGGTCCTCGACCGGCTCCTCGGGTGCTTGCTCGGCGGCATCCACGGCGCGGTCGATCTCGTCGGTGATCCGCTGCTCGATCCGGTTGAGTTCTGATTCGTCGAGTTCGCCGCTGTCACGCATGAGGTGCGTCAGCCGGTCGATCGGGTCCCGGGACTTCCACTCCTCGATCTCCGCCTTCTTGCGGTAGCGGTCCGGGTCGTACATGGAATGGGCGCGGAACCGGTAGGTGCGCAGTTCCAGGAAGTGTGGTCCGGTGCCTGCCCTGATGCCTTCGACGGCCCGCCGGGCGGCCTGTTCGACGGCGTCGACGTCCATGCCGTCCACGACCCAGGCGGGCATGCCGTAGGAGGCGGCGCGCATCGCCAGGTCGGTCTGGGCGTGCTCGCGCGTGAGCGCCGTTCCCATGGCGTACAGGTTGTTCTCGCAGGCCAATAGCAGGGGCAGATCCCACAGGGCGGCGAGGTTCGCCGTCTCGTGGAACTCGCCCTCGGCGAAGGCTCCGTCACCGAAGAAGCAGCAGGTGACGCGGGGCATGTCGCGCATCCGGTCGGCGAGGGCGAGACCGGCGGCCAGGGGAAGACCACCGGCGACGATCGCGCTGCCGCCGTAGAAGCGGCGGCTCGCGTCGAACAGGTGCATGGATCCGCCCCGACCGCTGCTGCAGCCGGTCGCCTTGCCGTACATCTCGGCCATGACGGCCTCGGCAGTGAGGCCACGGGCCAGCGCGTGGCCGTGTTCGCGGTAGGTGGAGACGACCGCGTCCTCGGGGGTCAGCGCCTCGTTGACGCCGACGGCGACGGCCTCCTCACCGATGTAGAGGTGAACGAAGCCGCGGATCTTCGCGGCGCTGTACAACTCGACGCATCGCTCCTCGAAGCGCCGGATGCGCAGCATGGCCGCCAGCAGGTCCGTTCGGCGCCGGACATCCGGTCGGCCGACCGGTGGGGGTCCGGTGTCCGCCTTCCGCTTGGTCGTCGCGGTTTTCCTGCCGGGCTTTGGGGGCGCCGAGTCCTTGCGGGTGTAAGCGGTGGGTCGGGCCGCGCTCATGCGGATCCCTCCAAGGTCGACAAGTCGCCCATAGGCAGCCCGAGTTCACGCGCACGCAGCAGCCGGCGCATGACCTTGCCGCTGCGGGTCCTGGGCAGGTTCTGGTCGAACGCGATCTCCCTGGGCGCGACGGCCGGGCCCAGCCGCCGACGGGCGAAACCCAGCAACTCGCGCTCCAGATCCGGGGAGGGGCCGACACCGGGGCGCAGCGACACGAAGGCCTTGACGATGTTCCCGGCCACGGGGTCCGGCCGTCCGATCACTCCGGCCTCCGCGACCGCCGGGTGCTCCATCAGCGCGCTCTCCACCTCGAACGGGCCGATCAGATGCCCCGCCGACTTGATCACGTCGTCGGCGCGTCCCACGAACCAGTACCAGCCGTCCGCGTCCCGTCGCACCAGGTCGCCGGTCAGGTACCAGCCGTCGGTGAAGGCGGCGTCGTAGCGCTCCTTGTCGTGCAGATAGCCGCGGAACATCGACGGCCAGCCGGGGCGCAGCGCCAGCTCGCCTTCTTCGGCGGGGCTCTGCACTTCCGTGACCCGGCCGCCGCTGACCAGCGCCCGGCCGTCCTCGCCGGTCCTCAGCACGGTCGCCTCGACGCCGGGCAGCGGGCGGCCCATCGAGCCGGGCCGGATGTCGCAGGCCGCGTAGTTCGCGATCATGATGCAGCCGGTCTCCGTCTGCCACCAGTTGTCGTGCACCGGCAGGCCCAGCACGTCCCGGCCCCATACGACGGCCTCGGGGTTGAGGGGTTCCCCGACGGAGGCGATGAGGCGCAGGGCCGACAGGTCGTAGGAGCGCGGCAGGTCGTACGGGCCCTGACGTGGTGTCGCACGCATGAGCATGCGCAGCGCGGTGGGTGCCGTGTACCAGACGGTGACCCGCTGCTCGCCGAGGATCCGGTACCAGCGGCGGGCGTCGTAGTCGCCCTCGTCGACGACCACCGTCACGCCGTGCGCCAGCGGGGCGACGATGCCGTACGACATCCCCGTGACCCAGCCGGGGTCGGCGGTGCACCAGTACACGTCCCCGGGGTGCAGATCGAGCGCGTACGCGGCCGTGGCGTGGTGGGCGACCACCGCCTCGTGGACATGGACCGCGCCTTTGGGGGTGCCCGTGGTGCCGCTGGTGAAGTGCAGCAGGGCCATGTCTCCGGGCGAGGTCGGCGGGATGGTGAAGGTGTCCGCGGCGGCGGACATCAGCGCGTCGAAGGAGACGGTGCCGGGCAGATCCTCGGTGCCCGGCCCGACGATCAGGACGTGTTCCAGGCCGGGCAGTGAGTCCCGGCGGTCGGCCACCTTCTTCCGGTAGAGGGCCGCTGTGGTCACGAGCACCCGGGCGTCGCCGAGACGCAGCCGCTGCTCCACCGGGTCGGGGCCGAACGCGGAGAACAGCGGGCAGAGCACGCCGGTGTTCTTCAGCGTGCCCAGCACCGTGGTGTAGAGCTCGGGGCAGCGGCCGAGCAGCGTGAACACCCGGTCGCCGTGGCCGACGCCGAGTGTCCGCAGCACGTTCGCGAAGCGGGCCGTACGCCGGGCCAGCTCGGCGTACGTGACATCGGTGACGGCGTTGTCCCGGGCGATGCACCGCAGCGCGACCTTGTCCGCCTGGTCCGAGGTCGCATGCCGGTCCACCGCCTCGTGTGCGATGTTCAGCCCGCCGCCGGGCAACCCGGCCAGCGCAGTGCGCGCCTGAGCCCAGGTGAACGTCGAGCGGGCCCGTTCGTAGTCGGTGAGCCGGGGCGGAACGACCGGTGCGGTGTCCTTGTGGATCGTTTCCCAGTCCATAGGTGCTCCTCGCGGCACTGCCCTTGAGCTCCAGGGTCGCGGAGCATGGCGCCGGTCGCACGTCGGCCCGCGTGGAGCGCCCGGACCAATGGACGGGCGGCATCTGCCGGCCTCGATGGAGCCGAGGGCCGCCCGCTTCTTGCGGGCCCTCATTGCACGGTGCGCGGTTTCGCTCCGCTTCTCCGTGTCTTTTGTGGCCCTCGGCTCATTTCCATGACACCGCTGCCCGCCCGTCGGCTGTAGGGCCGGACGGCCCCGCCGAGAGCGCCGACCGGCCCTCTCGGCGGAGAGCAGGGTCGGCCGGATCCGTTCAGGGACCAACGGCACCTCCAGCTACGGGCTGAGGGCCGGGAAAGTGGAATCACACCTCACCGGGAGGCCCATGATGTCTCCTACCGGCACCGTTGGTTCGGACGGCTCGTGCGAAAGTCTCGCCGCTGCCGAGCGGGCCGCCCGTGAGGCCGCCCTGCGGCAGTGTGGAGAAAGGCGGTGGACACCATGACTCAATTGCCCTTGGTCGTGGGCGTCGACGGATCGGACCCCAGCCTCCTGGCGGTCGACTGGGCCGTGGACGAAGCAGGCCGGTACGGACTGCCGCTGCGCCTGGTGCACGCCTCCCTCTGGGAGCGCTACGAAGGCACCGTTTCCCCGGTCGGCGAACAAAGGTCCCCGACGAGTGTGACGGCCGAGCGCATCGTCGCCTCCGCCGCGGACCGTGCTCACCGGCGCAACCCGCAGATCAAGGTCTCCACGGCGATCTTCCCCGAGGAAGCGGTGCACGTCCTGGTGCGCGAGAGCGACAACGCCTCGCTCCTGGTGGCCGGATCGCGGGGTCGCGGCGAGTTGAAGGGACTGCTCCTGGGCTCGGTCGGGCTCGCCGTGGCCGCGCGGGCGCACTGCCCGGTGATCGTCGTGAGAGGCGACACGGCCGGTCTGGCCGGCACCCACGAGCGGATTCTGCTCGGGGCGGGGGACCCCGGCGCGAGCGGTGAGGCGGTGGACTTCGCCTTCCGTGAGGCCGAGGCACGCGGGTGCGTCCTGGACGTCGTACGCGCCTGGCGCTGCCCCGCCCACGAGACCACCGGCCACCTGGCGTCAGCCGGGGAACCGGCGTGCCAGCACGAGGAGCAGGCTTCCGTCCTGCTCGGTGAGCTGCTGCGCGACGCGATCGCCGCCCACCCGGGCGTCCGGGTGCGCCGGGCGACGGTCGAAGGCCCGGCCCCCAAGGTCCTCGTGCTCCGGTCGGCCGCCGCCGACCTGGCGATCGTCGGCGCCCGGCGCCGCCAGGGGC
>NZ_JBFAKH010000170.1:0-7091 GCF_040655635.1 Streptomyces sp. NPDC050388 | reverse complement strand
ATCGCACGGGAGGTCTACCAGCTCATCGCCACTCCGAGCCCCGCAGCCAGCCGCGCACGTGCCGCAATCGCTACTTGACATCCATAGGGGCATCAGTGCCGTCGGACGGGTTGGTGCCGGCATTCCAGTGGCGGAAGGCGCCCCGGTCGTAGCCGTCACGGGACTCGGTGCCCACCGGCAGACGGGTAACGGCCTCGGCCAGCGGGAGCGTCTCCGCGGCGTGTGCGGGAGAGGGGAGCGTGAGGGGCAGGGCGGCGAGGGAGGCGGCGGCCAGGCCGCGCAGCACGGTGGTGAGCATGAGCCGTTGATAGCGGCCCGCGGCGGGGCGTGATCGGCTGTTTGCCGAGTGCGCCGCCCGTGTGGGTGCAATGGTCATACCGGCACAGGCGCGGCGTCCTCCTTTTTCCTGCGCGCGTCGCGGTTGCACGTGGTCCTGGGCTCGGCGCCGGACCATGACGGGCGGGGTCACCTCTCGTTTGGCCACACCCTCAGCACGGCTCCGGTCTCCGCATCGACCAGGGTGACCTGGGCGTCCGGCAGCGCACCGTACACGCCGACCCAGAGGACGAACTTGTTGCGGGCTGTGGCCTCGCTGCCCCACCAGCCGTGCATCGTCGGGCGGCCTGCCGCGGTCAGGGTCAGGTGATAACGCCGGTCGGAACCGGGGCTCATCCCGCCAGCCTCCCTCGGGCGGGCAGCCGCCCGCCACCAGGACGGCGCCCGCGCGGGAGTGCCACCTAGCGGAGGACGTTCCGGTGACCGGCCGGGGCGGCGGGCGGGACCCTCGGGCCGGGGGCGGGGGGCGGTGCGGGCATCACCCGGGCCAGGTCGCGGCGGATGCGATCGGCTTCCCCGCGCACCTGGGCGGGGACGTCGCCGCGCTCGGCGACGAGGCGGCTGTAGACGGGGGTCTCCCGGAGCACGGCGGGCTCTGCTCTCTGTCGGGTGGCCGGGCGGCGGTCGGCTGCGCATGGGCGGGCGGGACGGTGAACTGCACGGTTCCTCCGGCGGGCGCCCCGGCCCACAGCTGGGCACATCGGTACAGGGGCCGGGCCACTCTGCGCGGGCGGTGCTGCGCCCGGCGCCCCGAAGAGGCGGCGCCGGGCACCTGCAGGCGTCAGGTGGTGGTGGGCCAGGTCCGCAGCAGAGCGGCGATCTTCCCGGCGGTGCAGGCCGGGTCCAGGAGCAGGTCCTTGAGGGCGACGGCGTCCGCGCGGGCGGGCTTGACGGTGATCCCGGCGGCCTCGAGGTACATGACGCCGGTGGCGGCGGCGACGGCCAGGTTGGAGCGCTCCAGCCAGCGGCACCGGCCCAGCGTGTGCACCAGGGCGGCGGCCTTGGCGTAGGGGCCGTCGTAGACGGGCTGCTCGAACAGTTCGGCCCGGTGGCGGGCGACCGCCGAGACCGGGACGCCGTAGTCGTCGGGGGCCGGATCGTTGACCCCGGCGGCCTCGGCGACCTGCAGGATCCAGGGAACGTCGATGTGCAGGTCCATCAGGCGGCGCGCGCTCCCCGAGGCGTGTGCCGGGCGTCTTCGGCTTCGTCGAAGAGTGCCTGGTGGTCGGTCAGGAAGCGGGCGGCGGCGTCCACCGCGCGGGCGCGCAGGCCGCTGGCGTCGTCCTGTACCAGCCGGGCGAGGTAGTCGCCGATGCTCAGTCCCAGGTCGGCGGCGCGCTTCTTGGCGAGTTCCGCGACGTCCTCGTCCACGCGGGCGCCCAGTTGTGTCTTTGCCATACCCGCATGGTAACAGCTGTTACCGCAATGTTCGGGCGGCCGCGCCGGAGCGGCGTGTCCCGCCCGTCCTCGTCCGAGGCAAAGGACCCGCACGCACAAAGGTGCATCCGGCCCTCTCTGGCCTCTGACCTGCGACCTCGAGGTAAGCGGATACTCAGTTCCGGCCGGCGGGACGAGGGGCGGAACAGGCGCGGCACGGCCTTCCTGCAGCGCATCGCGGTCGAACGTGGCCGGTTGGCGGGCGGCCGGGGAGGAGCGGGCTGCTCCGGCCTCGTCCGGCCACGCGATCACGCGGCGGAAGGTCAGCACGCGCGTCCGGCCGGACCCGGTCGGTGACGCTGCGCGGGCGGGAGAACTTCGGCAGGCGTTGGAGCGTCGTGCCGGGTATGAGGCCGCTCAACGACGCGCATGTGGTGGAGCCGGGACTTGCGGTGGTGGAGGTGGCGGCTGCCGATGGCGAGACGGCGTTCGCGGTCCAGGAGCTGCTCGCCTCGCGGTGGGTGATTGCGCCGGCGGACCGCACGACCCACGAACCGGGCGAGCCGGGTGTACGGCTGCGCTGCTTCCTGGACCTGCGCCAGCGGTCCGACGCGTAGACCGGCGAAGGCGTGTTCGCCTTCCTCGTGCCGGCTCGCAGCAGGCCGGACAGCATCGGGGTTCTTGGGGGAAGGAATCCGGTGTGATGTGGAAGGTGCCGGAGCCGATGCTGAGCACTCCCGTACCCGAGCCTGATCTGCGGCCGGGCTGGGCGAGCGAGCCGAGTTGGGACAGTTCTCCAGACGCCTTGAATGTGTCTCAGGAAGCCGCGAAGCAGGAAAAGGCGTACTCCTGCCTCGGCGACCGCCGTTCGAACGGTGATACGACGTCTGCCCCAGCCGCTTTGCCAGACAGGCGGTAGGGAAGTCGGTGACGTTAGAGCTGATCAGCTGGAGCGCATTGACGGCGAGGGAGCGCTCACAGGCGCCCGATCCGTCCGGTCACTCGGGCTCTCGTTCTGCATGTGCCCGTGGGCCGCAGACGATGCCATGCACAGCCCGAACCGTCGACGATCGCGCTCCGGCTTTCACGCACCGCTCGCCGCTTCGCAGGGCCATCGGACTGTGCGGCCGCTGACGGCTTCGTTACCGCTGGCGGCGTCCGGGAACACATGCCACACCTGCCCAGACCGCGTGGCATTACCGCTCGCGAGGGCGCAGGTACGGAGCACCCAGCTACAGGAAGGGATCTGATGACGACGGCGCGGGACGTCATGACCGGCGGGGCCGAGTGCCTCGGCGCCGAGGAGACGGCGCTGGACGCGGCCCGCACGATGAAGGACCTCGAGGTTGGCGCGCTGCCGATCTGCGGCACCGACAACAAGCTCAAGGGCATGCTCACCGACCGGGACATCGTGGTGAAGGTCCTCGGCGCGGGCAAGGATCCCGCCTCCTGTCCGGCCGGTGACCTCGCCCGGGGCGAGGCCGTCACCATCGGCGCCGACGACGACGCGGAAGAGATGCTGCGCACGATGATCCAGCACAAGGTGCGCCGCCTGCCGGTGAGCGACGGGCACGACCTGGTCGGCATGGTCGCGCAGGCCGACGTGGCCCGCTCCCTGCCCGACCCGAAGGTCGGCGACCTGCTCCAGGCCCTGTCCACCGACTGACCATCCGGCTGGTGCCCCTGGGGCGCGGGCCGCCCGCCGGAAAGGCACCGGCATGGTGGCCCGGGTCCGGGGCACACGGGGCGGTGTACCACCCCTGTGAATGGCGGCGAAAAGGGAGGCTCCCGATACTCATGGCACACCCCGCGGTATTGCGGAACCTGATCGAGCAGCACGACGCGCTGCGCATCCTGCACGCCGAGGACGGCAGCCCGGAGGTGCGCCAGCGCATGGACGACGTCGCCTACACGCTGTGCGTGTCGACCGGCACCCGCGACATCGACGCCGCCCTCATCGCCGCCCGCCATCAGCTTCCCGGCGCCCGCACCGAGGACGACTCCCTCCTCACGGCCTGACCACTGCTCGCATCGACCCCCCATGAGCACCACGGCGAACCTGCCGACTCTCACCAGCCTTGAGGAACTGACCCGGCTGGTCACCAGCCGCCGCGGACTGTACGTGCGCTGGTCCCGGGGCCCGGAACGCGACCTGCCCGAGGTGACCAGCACGGACGACCTGACCGGAGTGAAACTGCCGGGCTTGTCGGCCAGCCCTCTGGACGTCGAGGCCTGGTGGGGAGAGCGCCCCGTGCGCATCTGGGTCGCGCGGCGGCTGTACGACTACTGCCACCTTCCCCGCGTGAAGGACCGCCGCACCCGGCCCTGGGTCTTGCACGGCTCCGAAGCTGCCCGGGGGCCGGACAACGAACCCCTGGTGACAGATGTCGAACCGCTCGGCTGGATCGCCGACCGCGTTATCGACGAGGCCCGCCACGTCGTCACCGACCAGCCTGGGCGCTGGGGCCCCCTCGACCGCAACGGAACGACGTGACAGGCAGCACCGCCCGCCCGTCGTCGGCGGACGTGACACCGACGACGACCGGTCCAGGTCCCGTCAAACGGTCCTTGCGGTGACCAGGAAGCCGGCCACCCAGGCCTTGGCGGTTCGAAGGAGAGGGAGCCTTTCGGAACTCGCCGATCCAGTGGAGGAACTCCGCCCACGGGGGCATGGCGCGGGACATTCTGAGGCCGGTGATACGGCTGATGTCGAGGATTACGGAAGAAGCCGGGGGTGAATTTCGGACATGCATATGCCGAGCCGGCTGGCCTCTCGGTTGACCCACCAGAGGGAATCCTGCGGCCTGGGGGCGCGAACGGTGGCCCGAATGCGCACATGACGGAAAACTGCCAGGGCGGTTCCGTGCTCGCCGCCCGCACCGGGGCACTCCCGGCCGTGCGCGATTCCCCCTCGCTCTCAGGAGGCGCCCCCATGACGTTCAATCCCCTGGAGCAGCGGGGCATCCCGCTGGACCGCCAGCTGCGCAGCTGGCGTGAGCTGAACGTGGACCCGATCGACCCGGACCACTGCGACCCCTACACCCGCTGCCGCATCATCACCATGAACGGCATCGAGGTGGAGGCGATCCTGTTCAGCCACCAGCTCGCCCGCCACACGGCCGACCCGGAGATCAAACGGCAGCTGGCGCGGGTGCGCTACATCGAGGCGCAGCAGCAGAAGGCCGTCAACTGGCTCCTGCCCGGCGTCTCCTCGGTGCTGGAGACGACGATCGCCTACGAGCAGGTCGCCGTCGACCTGACGGCGTGGGTGGCGCGGATGGAGCCGGACCCGTATCTGAAGCAGGCCTACCAGTTCGGGGTGCTGGAGGACTTCGACCACCTGTACCGGTACGCGAACCTGTACGAGATGATCGAGCACCGCAAGGCGGAGTCGATCGTCGACAACCTGACCGAGGTCATGCCGGGCCGGCCCACCCGGTTCCACCACCGCGACCCGGTCGACAACGTCCGCGACCCGTACGACAAAGGCACCGCGAGTCCGCTGTCGAAGCTGCACGCGCTGACGATCATGTCGGCGGAGCAGCAGACCATGAACTTCTACATGAACACCGGCCCCACCTACATGGAGCCGATCGCCCGCCAGCTCTACCAGGAGATCGGGCTGATCGAGGAGGAGCACGTCACCCACTACGAGTCCCTGGTGGACCCGGGCGAGACGTGGTGGGAGCAGCTCGTGAACCACGAGTACAACGAGTGCTACCTGTACCACTCCTTCATGGAGCAGGAGAGCGACCCGAGGGTGAAAGCGATCTGGGAGCTGCACCTGAACATGGAGCTGGAGCACCTGCACGCCGCCTGTGACCTGATGCGCCGGCACGACGGCCGCGACCCCGCCTCGGTGCTAGCGCCCGAGCTGCCGAACGTGCTCACCTTCGAGCCCAACAAGGGCTACCTGCGCGAGCTGCTGGACACCCAGATGGACCTGACCACGCTCGGGGCCGGCTACGTGCGTGAGGCGCACGAGCGGTTCGAGAGGATGCAGGAGCAGATCCACGGCGGCGAGGCGCCCCCCAGCGACCGGGTGATGGCCGAACACGATCAGATGTTCGGCCGCGAGTACCGCGTGCAGACCGAGGGCGAGCACCCCGACCCCGCGCAGCGCGAGAAGTAGGGGAGAGCCGCCATGTCGGAGTTGCACACCCCGCACGCCGGGAACGACAGGTCCATGGACGACGACGTGGTCGCGTTGCTGATGCGCCAGCACGGCGACATCCGCAACCTCTTCGACGAGGTCGAGGCCGCTACCGGTACGGAGCGCCGGGACGCCTTCCGCCGCCTGGTGCGGCTGCTGGCAGTGCACGAGACCGCGGAGGAGGAGGTGGTCCACCCCTTCGCCCGAGGGGCGCTGCCGGGCGGCGAGCAGGTCGTGGAGGAACGCCTCGCCGAGGAGAAGGCGGCCAAGGAAACCCTCGCGCCCCTCGACGAGATGGACACCGACGATCCGACGTTCCTGCCCCGGCTGCGCAGGCTGCGCCGGGACGTCCAGGAGCACGCCCGGGCCGAGGAGCGCTACGAGTTCAGCCACCTCCGCCGCAACGCCGACCCCGCCCGGCTGGCCGCGATGGCCAGGGCCATCAAGGCCGCCGAGGCGATGGCCCCCACCCGGCCGCACCCGGGCGTGGAGTCCGCGGCGAAGAACGTGGCGCTCGGACCCGTCGCCGCCCTCATGGACCGCACCAGGGACGCCGTGCGCAAAGCCATGGGCAAGGACGGCTGAGAGGGCAGGCGGGGTTCAGCCGGGCACTGCGCCGGCCGGGCAACGCGGGCGAGCACGGCAGGTGAAGGAGAGCGCATGAAAATCGACGAGTCCTTGCTCAGGAAACTTTTGGACGCTCCGCGGGACGACACCGTCCTGCTGCTGGTGGAGGGCAGGGCTCAGGTGGTCGAGCAGTCCGCCCTCGACAGCGACCAGTGGCACGGTGCGGCCGTGCTCCTGTCGCGGGCGGAACTCGTGGAACGGCTCGGTACGTCCTCGCCCACGGGCGAGGACGTCGCACGACTGGCGGCATCGCTCCAGGACGCCGTCGACAAACTTGGCGCCTGAACGCCGGCCACGAACACGCCAACCGGCACTGTCACATTGGCTGACCGGGTGAAATGATCTTCTGAGTGGTCATGCTGGAAAGGGGCCGTTCGTGGACAGCGCGCCGCCGTCGTACCAGGGGCCCCGGCACCCGGCCGAGATCATCAAGGTAGAGCCGCTTGTACGGCGGCGGCGCGGACGACCCGCGCGATCCCCTCCCCGGCACGATCAACCACGAGATCACCCCGGGCCGGTCGGCCCACGGGACAACGCCGTCGGACGGTCTCGCGGGCGGCAGGCGGGCAAGCGGGCCGGACATGCGGACCTGGCGCAA
>NZ_JBFAKH010000169.1:0-7159 GCF_040655635.1 Streptomyces sp. NPDC050388 | reverse complement strand
GGAACCTGCCCGCCACCTCCCTGGCCTGGGGCTTTTGGGCACAGGCCAGCAGCATGACCGGCCACCTCGACCAAACCGACGTGGAGCGGATGAACAGCGCCGGTGTCATCGGCCTCACCGACGAGGAGGGCCTGGAGCTCTTCGACCGGGCCACCGCCCGTGCCGACGCGCTGCTGCTGCCCATCCGCCTGGACTTCGCGGGCCTGCGCGCCCGCGCCGCCGCGGGCGCCCTGCCCCCGCTCCTGCGCGGCCTCGTCCGCGCGCAAGCCAAGCGCGCCGGGGACACGGGCGGCGCATCGGTCGTCCCGCTCGCGCAGCGCCTGGCCGGTCTGTCCGAGGAGGAGCGCGACCGCGTGGTCCTCGATCTGGTGCGTACACACGCCGCGGCCGTCCTGGGGCACGCCACACCCGAATCCATCGCCCCGCACGACGCGTTCAAGAAGCTCGGCTTCGACTCGCTGATCGCGATCGACCTGCGCAACCGGCTCAACACCGTCACCGGCCTGCGCCTGCCCGCCACGCTCGTCTTCGACTACCCGACCCCCGACGAACTCGCCGCCCACCTGCGCAGCGAGGTGGTCCCCGACGCCGTGTCCGACGCCGCCGCCCCGGTGCTGGCCGAGCTCGACCGACTCGCCGCCGTCCTCGCCGGCATCGGCGACGCCGACCAGCGCACACAGATCACCGACCGGCTCAAGGGCCTCCTCGCCCAGGTGGACACGCCGAGTACCACCGGTGGCACCGACCTCGACGGAACCGACCTCGACGAGGCCAGCGACGACGAGATCTTCGACTTCCTCGGACGGGAGTTCGGCATCGCATGACCGACCGCGCCCGCCACCCCCGGACCGTACCGGCACACACCCGCTTCTAGGAGCGACCCCACCATGACTGACGCATCGAAGACCGACGAGCAGAAACTTCGTTACTTCCTCAAGCGGGTGACGGCCGACCTCCAGGAGACTCGCGGCAAGCTCCAGGAAGTCGAGAGCAAGGCCCACGAGCCCATCGCCATCACGGCCATGAGCTGCCGCTTCCCCGGGGACGTCCGCACACCCGAGGATCTCTGGCAGGTCGTGTCGTCCGCCACCGACGCCCTGTCCCCGTTCCCCGAGGACCGCGGCTGGGACTTCGAGGGCCTGTTCTTCAAGGACGACGACGAGCCGGACAAGTCGTACTCTCTCGAAGGCGGCTTCGTCTACGACGTCCCGCGCTTCGACGCCGAGTTCTTCGGCATCTCGCCGCGCGAGGCCATCTCCATGGACCCGCAGCAGCGCATCGTCCTGGAGACCGCGTGGGAGGTCGTCGAGCGGGCCGGCATCGACATGGCCACTCTCCGCGGCACCCAGACCGGCGTGTTCATCGGCACCAGTTTCCAGGGGTACGGTGCCACGATCGAGAACCCGCCGGAGGGCACCGAGCTCTACCTCGGCATCGGCACCACCATCAGCGTCGCCTCCGGTCGTGTCGCCTACACCTTCGGCCTCAACGGCCCGGCCGTCACCATCGACACCGCCTGCTCCTCCTCGCTGGTCGCCCTGCACATGGCCGCCCAGTCGCTGCGCAAGAACGAGTGCTCCATGGCTCTCGTCGGCGGCGTCACCGTCATGGCCAACGCCGGGGCGTTCACCGAGTTCAGCCGCCAGCGCGGCCTGTCCACCAGTGGCCGCTGCAAGGCCTTCTCCGCCGAGGCCGACGGCACCGGCTGGGGCGAGGGCGTCGGCATGTTCCTCGTCGAGCGCCTCTCCGACGCACAGAAGGCAGGCCGGCAGATCCTGGCCGTCGTGCGCGGCTCCGCGATCAACCAGGACGGTGCGTCCAACGGTCTGACCGCCCCCAACGGCCCCGCCCAGCAGCGCGTCATCCGTGCCGCCCTCGCCGACGCCGGCCTCTCGCCCGCGCAGATCGACCTCGTTGAGGCGCACGGCACCGGCACCAAGCTCGGCGACCCCATCGAGGCCCAGGCACTGCACGCCACCTACGGCAAGAGCCGCCCCGAGGGCCATCCGCTGTGGCTGGGCTCGGTGAAGTCCAACATCGGCCACACCCAGGCCGCCGCCGGTGCCGCCGGTCTCATCAAGGCAGTGATGGCCCTCCAGCACGGCCAGCTCCCGCCCACCCTCCACATCGACAAGCCCTCCGAGTACGTCGACTGGAACGCGGGCGAACTCGCCCTCGTCTCCGAACTCACCCCGTGGCCCGAGACCGGTGCACCGCGCCGGGCCGGCGTCTCCTCCTTCGGCGTCAGCGGTACCAACGCGCACGTCATCGTGGAGCAGGCACCGCAGCCCGCGGAGACCGCCGAACAGGCCGAGGACCCCACCGGCACGCCGGACACCTCGACGACCGCCGTGCCGTGGGTGCTGTCCGCCAAGAGCGAGCAGGCGCTCGCGGCGCAGGCCGACCGGCTGCTCGCCCACCTCCGTGACCACCCCGCCGCGTCCCCGGCGGACATCGGCTACTCGCTGGCCCTGACCCGCTCCCGCTTCGAGCACCGGGCGGCGGTCGTCGCCGGCGAGCGCGCCGACTTCGAGACCGCGCTGGCCTCGATCGCGTCGGGCGTCCCCGCGCCCACGGTCCTGTCGGGCGTGGCGGGCCGCGGTACCCGCCCGGTGTTCGTGTTCCCCGGTCAGGGGGCGCAGTGGGCCGGGATGGCGGTGGGGCTGCTGGAGGCCTCGCCGGTGTTCGCTGCCCGGATGGCCGAGTGCGCGGCGGCGCTGGCCCCGCACACCGACTGGTCGCTGCTGGACGTGGTCCGCGCCACCGAGGGCGCCCCGGGGTTGGAGCGGGTGGACGTGGTCCAGCCGGTGCTGTGGGCGGTGATGGTCTCGCTGGCCGAGGTGTGGCGCTCCCACGGGGTGCAGCCGGCCGCGGTGATCGGCCACTCCCAGGGGGAGATCGCCGCCGCCGCGGTGGCCGGCATCCTCTCCCTGGAGGACGCGGCCAAGGTGGTGGCGCTGCGTTCCCGGGCGCTCACCGCGCTGGCCGGGCGGGGCGGCATGGTCTCCCTGGCCCAGTCCGTCTCCTGGGTCCGTGACACGATCTCCGCCTGGGCCGGGCGGATCTCGGTGGCGGCGGTCAACGGGCCGTCCTCCACCATCGTCTCCGGCGACGCCGACGCCCTGGACGAACTGATCACCGCGTGCGAGGCGGCGGGCGTGCGCGCCCGCAAGGTGGACGTGGACTACGCCTCGCACTCCGCGCACGTGGAGGAGATCCGCGCGGAGCTGGCCGGCCTGCTGGCCGGCATCACCCCGCAGACGAGCGACACCGCCCTGTACTCGTCGCTGACCGGCCGGCTGCTGGACGGCGAGAGGGTGATGGACGGCGGCTACTGGTACGACAACCTGCGCGCCACCGTGGAGTTCGAGCAGGCCACCCGGGCCGCGCTGGCCGACGGGCACAGCGTCTTCATCGAGGTCAGCCCGCACCCGGTGCTGGCCCTGGGGCTGCAGGGCACCATCGAGGACGCCGAGGCCGACGCCGCCGCCCTGGGCACCCTGCGCCGCGACGAGGGCGGCCCGGAGCGGCTGCTGACCTCGCTGGCCGAGGCACACTGCCACGGCGTCACCGTCGACTGGGACACCGTCTTCGCGGGTACCGGCGCCCGCCGCACCACCCTGCCCACCTACCCCTTCCAGCCCACCCGCTACTGGATCGCCGACGAGGTCGCCCCGCCCACCGCGGCCGCCCCCGAGGCGAACGCGGCCGACACCGCCTTCTGGGAGGCCGTCGAGCACGCCGACGTCCAGGCCGTCGCCGACATCCTCCGTGTCGACGCAGACGCGGCCGGACAGGCCCTCGGCGCCACGGTGCCGTTCCTGTCCGCCTGGCGGAAGCGGCTGCACGAGAAGTCCTCCACGGACGACTGGCGTTACGAGGTCTCCTGGCGCGTCCACCCCCGGCCCTCGACCGGCCGCCCCACCGGCATCTGGCTGGTGCCCGTCGCCGAGAGTCTGGCCGAGGACCCGTACACCGCGGCCGTCCTCGCGGCCATGGAGCAGCACGGCGCCGAGCCCGTCGTCCTCGCCGTCTCCGAGGCCGCCACCGCCGACCCCGACATCCTGGCGGCCCGTATCGGCGACACCCTCGCCCCCGAGCACATCGGTGCTCCGGCCGGCGTCCTGTCGCTGCTCGCCCTCGACGACGCCCCGCACCCCGACGGCCCGGCCGTCCCCCGCGGTTACGCCGCCACCGTCACCCTGCTCCAGGCCCTCGGCCGGGCAGGGGTCCGCGCCCCGCTGTGGACCGCCACCCGTGGCGCCGTCTCCGTCAACATCACCGACCCGCTGGACGCGCCACACCAGGCCGCCGTCTGGGGCATGGGCCGCGTCGCCGCGCTCGAGCACCCCGATCGCTGGGGCGGCCTGATCGACCTGCCGCCCGTCCTCGACGAGCGCACCTCCGCCCTGCTCGCCGCCGCCCTCGGTGACTCCGGCCCCGAGGACCAGGTCGCCGTACGGACCGCCGGAACGTTCGTGCGCCGTCTGCGCCGCCTGCCCCTGAAGTCCGCGTCGGGCGACAACTCCTGGCGCACCCGCGGCACGATCCTCATCACCGGCGGTACGGGCGCCCTGGGGGGCCAGGTCGCACGCTGGCTCGCCGGCAGCGGCGCCGAGCACCTGCTGCTCGTCAGCCGCCGTGGCCCGGAGGCGCCCGGCGCCGACGCGCTGCGCGACGAACTCACCGCGCTGGGCGCCCGGGTGACCATCGCGGCCTGCGACACCGGCGACCGCGACGCCCTGGCCGGGCTCATCGCCTCCGTGCCCGAGGAGCAGCCGCTGACCGCCGTCGTCCACACCGCCGCGGTGCTCGACGACAGTGTCATCGACTCGCTCGACCTGGCGCAGATAGACCGTGCCCTGCACGCCAAGGCCCGCGCCGCGTTCAACCTGCACGAGCTGACCGCCGATCTCGGCCTCAAGGCGTTCGTGCTGTTCTCGTCCTTCGGCGGCACTGTCGGCACCCCGGGCCAGGGCAACTACGCGCCGGGCAACGCCGTTCTGGACGCCCTCGCCCTGCACCGCCGTGACCGCGGCCTGCCCGCCACCTCCGTCGCCTGGGGCGCTTGGGGTGGTGGCGGCATGGCCGAGGGCGACTTCGGCGACACCCTCAACCGTCACGGCCTGCGTGAGATGAAGCCCGAACTCGCCACCGACGCGCTCCAGCAGGCCCTGGAGCAGAACGAGACGAGCCTGCTCATCGCCGACATCGACTGGGAACGCTTCTACGTCGCCTTCACCGCGATCCGCAGGAGCCCCCTGCTCGAGGACATCCCCGACGTACGCGACATCGCCCGCGCCATGGCCGAGGCCGACAACGGCGACGAGCCGTCCGAACTCGTCCAGCGTCTGGCCGGACTGACCGAGCAGGAGCAGGAGGACGTCCTGGTCGAGCTGATCCGCGAGTGTGTCTCGGCCGTCCTCGGCTTCTCCGGCAACGAGGCCGTGCCGGTCCGCAAGGCCTTCCGCGAGATGGGCTTCGACTCCGTCACCGCCGTCGAACTGCGCAACCGCCTGTCCTCCCGGACCGGTCTGAAACTGCCGGTCACGACCGCGTTCGACTACCCCACGTCCAGGACTCTGGCCGCATTCATGCGCGAACAGCTACTCCAGGACGGTGAGGCCGTCGCGACGGCCGCCCTCGAGGACCTCGACCGGATCGAGACCGCGATGGCAGCCGTCGGCGCCGACAACGTCGGTCGCACGCGGGTTCTGCTGCGTATGAAGGCACTGGTCGCCGCCTGGCAGCAGGACACCCGCAGCGACACGTCGGCCTCGGCAGCGGAGGAGATCGACTCCGCCTCCGACGACGAGATGTTCCAGATGCTCGGCGAGAAGTTCGGCATTTCGTAACCGCTGCCCAGCACGGCAAGCACACGTCAAGGAAAGGACGTCAGGGTGGCGAACGAAGAGAAGCTCCGCTACTTCCTCAAGCGCGTCAGCACCGATCTCGACGCGGCGCACGAACGGCTGCGCGAGATGGAGGCCCGCAACACGGAGCCGATCGCGATCATCGGCATGGCCTGCCGGTTCCCCGGAGGCGTGGCCACCCCTGCCGCACTGTGGCGGATGGTTTTCGACGGCATCGACGCCATGGCGCCTTTCCCCACCGACCGAGGCTGGGACCTCGGGGCGATCGTCGACGACACCGACTCCGACCAGGCGGGCACCTCCTACGTCGCCGACGGAGGATTCCTGCACGGAGTCGCCGACTTCGACCCGGGGTTCTTCGGGATCTCGCCGCGCGAGGCCCTGGCCATGGACCCGCAGCAGCGCCTGCTCCTCGAGGCCTCCTGGGAGGCCTTCGAGAACGCGGGCATCGATCCCGAGTCCGTACGCGGCAGCCAGGTCGGCGTGTTCGCCGGTACGAACGGCCAGGACTACCCGCTGCTACTCGTCGGCAACCAGTCCGGTCTGGAGGGCTACCTCGGCACCGGCAGCGCCGCCGCGGTCGTCTCCGGCCGCATCTCCTACACGATGGGCCTGGAGGGCCCGGCCGTCACCATGGACACGGCCTGCTCCTCCTCGCTGGTCGCCCTGCACATGGCCGTGCAGTCCCTGCGCAACGGCGAGTCCACGATGGCGCTCGCCGGCGGCGTCACCCTCATGGCCACCCCCGGCATGTTCATCGACTTCAGCCGTCAGCGAGGACTCGCCAAGAACGGCCGCTGCAAGGCGTTCGCGGACGCCGCCGACGGCACCGGCTTCTCCGAGGGCGTCGGCATGCTCCTTGTCGAACGCCTCTCCGACGCCCGCCGCAACGGCCACCAGGTCCTCGCCGTCGTCCGCGGCTCCGCCGTGAACCAGGACGGTGCGTCCAACGGCCTGACCGCCCCCAACGGCCCCTCGCAGCAGCGCGTCATCCTCAAGGCTCTCGACAACGCCGGTCTCTCGACCGGCGATGTCGACATCGTGGAGGGCCACGGCACGGGAACCACCCTCGGCGACCCGATCGAGGCGCAGGCGCTGCTGGCCACCTACGGCCAGGACCGCCCCGAGGACCGGCCCCTGTGGTTGGGCTCCCTGAAGTCGAACATCGGCCACTCCCAGGCCGCGGCGGGTGTCGCCGGTGTGATGAAGATGGTCCTGGCCATGCAGCACGGTGTGCTGCCCCAGAGCCTCCACATCGACGAGCCCTCCACCCATGTCGACTGGAC
>NZ_JBFAKH010000168.1:0-7274 GCF_040655635.1 Streptomyces sp. NPDC050388 | reverse complement strand
GCCAACCTGCCCACCACGGCCTGAAAACAGGCCAGAACCGCGGGCCCACCACACCTCGACACACCGTCAGACACCCGCACACCCAACAACGTGACAACGCCCGACTGGCACATGGAGGAGCTCTACGAGTCGTTCGCCGTACAGGCCTTCGCCGAACGCGTCCTGGCCCTGTCGGCCAACCTCGACGACGACGGCACCGTACCCGTGATCTTCTCCAGTGGACGAGAGCCGTTCCTGGAGGAGATCCGGCTGGACAACTACCGCGGCCGTATCGGACAGCTGCACACCCAAGTCGACTGGGGTTGGGGCAACGTCGCCGACGCGATGCGCCGCGCCGTCAGCCACTACCAGGATTCCGGAGCCTCAGACCCCGCCTTCGTCGTGACCCAGGTCGGCGACGAACCCTGGGACAAGGCAGAGGTCCGCTCGATGCTCCAGAACACCGCTTCATTGGGCATCTTCTGGCTTTTTGTCGGATTCGTGCGCGGCAAGCTCGCCTTCTATAAGAACCTCAACGCCTCCGCCTCGGCCACCTTCACCAATGTCGCCTTCTACGACGCCAGCAAGAACCCGGGCTCGGTCCCCGGAGAACGGTTCTACACGGGCTTGGTCGACGCCTTCGCGACCTGGATGCGATCGTGAAACCGCCCATGGAAGCACGTTGGCACGGATTCTGCTGTCAGTGCGCAGCCAGGCGCTGAGCGGGTGGTGACGACGCTGGCTTGCTGTCAGACGAGCCGGGACCGACACAGCAAGCTGGGTAGAAGACCGCTATGCCCTGCTGGCTGCGGCCGTGGCTGGCGAGACCGGCCGCGCCAATGCCGCTCGGCTCGCCAAGGAGGTCTGGGACTACGAGCGCGACGCTGCGGCCGCGCGAACCGTCGCGGGGAGCGAGTCGAGCACCGTGATGTTGGGCCGGGCGTGCGCGAGCTGGGCAACGACGTCGCGTCGGCGCTCGTACCGCGGACGCAGGCCGACCACGAGCACGGCGTCGCTGCGGGCGGCATGGAACCCCAGCTTGTACGGCACGATCGGCTGGACCGTCTCTGCACAGAACCAGAAGAGGATCACGTCGGTCTGCTGCGATGCGGTGTTCTCCCAGCCGACATGGGCGTCGTGTGCCAGGGGATCATCCAACGGGAACGAGGCCCCGACGCGGGTTGAGGACGGTTGCTGCGCAGCCGAGTTTCTAGTGCGCTGAGGGGAGACGTCGCATTTTGGCTTCCGCCAGGATCGGCGCGGACCGCTCGATAGGGTGACCTTGCCGAGGGCCGCCTCGGCCCCCTGTGCCCAACCGGTACGGCGCGGGTGGTCTGGGACGAGCAGGGGGTTCGGGTGGCGGACGTTTCGCCTGCGCAGGCGCTGGCCCGAGCGACGGCCGTCGGTGGGCGGGTGGCCGACCTGGTACGGCGGGAGCCTCGAGGAGACGACCAGACGTGCCGATGGGAGCTCGTCGTGACTCTCAGCGGCAGCCCCGAGGACCGGGCGGCCGCCGGGTGGATCATCGCCGACGAGATCATGCGGGAACGCACCGGTGGGCGCCCACGGACCTACGGAAAGTGGCGTGAGGCCACCTTGAACGGGGCGAAGCTGACCGGGAAGGATCACGTCCTGGTGAAGGCCTTCGCGGAGCCTGTCTTCGAAGCGGCAGCCGCGAAGAAGGAGCACAACCACGGGCTGGCCGGGTATGTGGGCGAGTGGCTCTGGTACCTCCTGACCCGCGACCTGCCCGAGGATCCAGCGCGAGCCGTGGAGATCCTCGGACCGCCGAAGGCCGCCGTTAACGACGGAGGCGGCGACGGACTCATCGTCTACCGGGAAGACGGAACGGCCCGGGGCTTCTCCTTCCGTCTGTGGGAGATGAAGAAGTACACCGGGAAGGCGAACCGGCCGGATGGGGCGATCCACAAGGGCTGGACGCAGCTCAGCACCAAGGGGGCAACCTACCTGGGAATGCTCTCCTGGGGCGACAAACTGCTCGCTGACGACACCCGGGAGTTTGTGGGCAGTCTGACCGAGCAATGGGTCGATGAGGAAGAGTCGGCCGGCGGCGGCGTTAGCGTCACGCTGAACACCACGGCGATACCGACGAAGGCCTTCCACCTCGCGCACGAGCACTTCACCACCCACAAGCACCCCGGCGCGCTGCAGGGCCTGGTGGTGGCGATCGACAACCTCGAGGGCTTCGCCCATGAGGTGAGGGAGTACGTGTGGACCGCACTCTAGATCCGGCTGCACTCGCGACCGCCCTCGGCGAGTACCGCCCCGGCGGGGTCCTGCCCTCGGCGCAGGAACTGCTGGCGGCCATGACCCAATTGGAGATCGCCGCCTTCGGCAGGGACCAGGAGATCCCGGACGACGTGCTGGCGACGGCGTGGCTCCTGCACGGACTAGCCGCGGTCGAGCCTGAGACGCCAGGGTTCGACCCGATGCGGATCCGGCAGGCCCTCGCGGTCAGCGCGCACGTGATGGACCTGGCCCTGGCCGACGAGCGACACTCCCCCACTGAGCGGCTGAGGATCGCCTTCGCCGCCCAGGCCGGGTACCGCAGGTGCGAGCAAGAGCCCAACGCCACCGCCGTCTACCGCCAGGTCAAGAACCTGGTGAACTTCACCTCCTCGCTTCCGGCGCACCTGGACACCCTGGCCCTGGAGGCCGGCGTCGTGTTCCTGGCATTCGACCGGCCCGACCTGAACCGGGCCCTGTCCGCCTGGCGTCGCCAGTTCGCGGAGTTGCGCACGCTGATGAACGACGAACCGCTGGCGGGCACCATGTACGGACCCGCCGAAGCCGTCGTCGAAGCGGTCCACCTCCTCCGCCTGTTCCTCTCGTTTGGCGATCTGGATCGTCTACACGACGCACAGGACCTGCTGGGCAGCGTGCTAGACGGGCGCGCCGGCCGCGGTGACCCGACCGCCCGGTGGGTCGCGGCCCACCTTCTCGGTCTGAGCGGCGAGATGGCCGCCAGCAGCCTGTACACGCTGCTTCCGGAGGGGACGCCGGATGCGGTTGCCCGGACCTTCACGGTGTCCCACCCGCCGGTCATGACCCTGTGGCGCCCGCAGCGCCAGTTGCTGAACCTGGAGCGGGGCAACCCGGTCGCCCCCGGCACCAGCCGGAGCCTGATCAGCGTGCCTACCAGCGCAGGCAAGACGCTGATGGCCCAGCTGGTCATCTGCTCCCACCTGGCACAGAAGCCCGGCCGCGTGGTCTACGTGTCGCCGATGCGCAGCCTCGGCCGGGAGATGCGGGCCGCGCTGCGCGGCCGGCTGCGACTGATGGAACGCAAGCTCGTCGCCGAGCAACCGGACTTCCCGCTCGCCGACGGCAGCGGGTCCCTCGTCGGGGACGTGGACGTTGTGACCCCGGAACGGCTCATGCACATGATCCGCAACAACCCAGGCGGAGCGCTGGACGACGTCAGCCTCATCGTCGTCGACGAGGCCCACCACCTCACGCAAGGACGGCGCGGCTTCGTGCTGGAGAGCCTGCTCGCCCTCCTGCGAACCCGCCCCGACATCCGGCTGGTGCTGCTGTCCGCCGCTGTCGGCAACCGGGCTGCCCTGGCTTCGTGGCTGGACCCGGCGCGACCGGCGGAGGAGGTCTATTTCACCGACGACTGGCGCGGCCCCCGGCGGCTGCACGGCCTCATGTACCCGCAGCTGCTCAAGGGTCAGGCCGAGCGCACCCCGCGTAAGCCGAGTAAGAACCACTCCTCCACAACCCGGGCCACTGTGCCGGTGGCCTCCCGGCTCGACGTCCGGCCGACCGCCACCAGCGGCACCTTCGGGCTGACCATCCCCGGCGTCGGCACCAGGGCATACGCCTCCCCCAACGCCTGGCAGTGGAACAAGGACACCAAGCTGACCGGTGGCATCCCGGACTACAAGGTGTTCGCCGCCGGCGCCGCTGCCCTGACCCGTGCGGGCAGCGTCCTGATGGTCGTCGCCAGCAAAGTCATCGCCGGGAACGCCGCGTACGCCATGGCCAAGCGGTTGGCTGTCCGCCCCGAGGCGGCGGCGCTCACCGAGTTCCTGGCCGAGACTCTCGGCGAGCAGCACCCCCTGGTCGAGTGCACCCGCCACGGCGTCGCCTTCCACCACGCTGACCTTCCCGACGACGTCCTCCACGCCGTCGAACAGGGGCTTCGCGACGGGGACCTGCTGGCCATCGCCAGCACCACCACACTCACCGACGGCGTCAACCTTCCGGTACGCACTGTCATCATCAGTCACACGGTCGAGGGTGATCACACGCGCGGGAATCAGCGCAGCCTCAGTCCTGCGGAGCTGTTGAACGCCATCGGCCGGGCCGGCCGGGCGGGGCGTGAGAGCGAGGGGTGGGTCATCCTCACCCGCCCCTACCCGCCCCGGCCGTCGGAGTTCGAGACACTCACCCCCGACACCGAGCAGCTCACCGTCACTTCCGAACTGCTCAGTGAGGAAGCGCTGTGGGCCCTGGCGCTTGCTGAGCGGGAGCTGCAGCACTCCCTCGACAACCTGTTCGGCGTGTTAGGGACTGTCGCGGCCGACTTCGCCGCGTTCGTGTGGCTCGTCCTACAGACCCATGCCGAGACCCTCCACGCACCCGGCGACCGGCTGGACCCGGTGCGATCACTGCTCGCGATGGAACAGGCCGATGACGAGTCGGTCCCGGCCCGCTGGATGGCGCTCGCGGAGAAGGTCGCCATGGTCTACGACACCACCGACCCCGGCTCCGCACGTCGCTGGGCCAGCACCGGTACCAGCATCGGATCCGCGCGCTTCCTCGACAGCATCGCCCAGCGCCTCGCGGAGCAGCTGGTCGCCCAAGCGGTCCCCGCAGACACCCTGGACGAGATCAGCGTCTTCTTGGGGCCACCCGAATGGCCGCTGGAGCAGACCCTCAGCTTCCTATCCGAGCAAGACGTCTTCGAGAGCCTTCTGGTGATGCCCGAGACCTTCGGGTGCTGGAAGTTCACCGGGACACGCAACGGGGGCTTCGCCGCCGACGTGCCGATCAGCGACGCGATCCGGGACTGGATCTCCGGCACCTCCATCCCGGAACTGGCCCGCACCTGGATGCCTGACAGCGTGCCGGCCGATCCCCGGCCGCTGGAGCAGGCCGTGCACAGCATCAGCAAGGCCTTCGAGCACGCGATCAGCTGGACAGCCGGCGCCTTGGTCAACCTCGTCAATACCCATCCCCTGCTGACCCCCACCACGCCCCGCCTGTTCGCACACACGGCCTGGCACATCCGGCACGGCGTCGATACCGAGCAGGCGATCACCCTGCTCACCTCCGGCATCACCTCCCGCCGCCTGGCCCACCAGATCGGCCGCGCCGCGGCAGATGCCCGCATCAGTTCCGGCGAGCTCCGCACCTGGCTCGCCGATCAGCAGATCGACGGCTGGATCACCGCGTACAAGGCCAACACGTACGAGGTCGAGGACCTCCTCGACTACGTGAGCAAGCCAGCCAACCCGCTCAACGAACTGCTGCGAGGCCGCCCCGTGACCATCCCTCTTGCACGGGTAGGCCCGGGCACCGGAGACGGGCCGGTCACCCTGACCCACCCGGGCAAGAAGCCGGCGACCATCAGGGTCAACCGCGACGGAAACCAGATCGCCGCCATACCCGCCGCCCGGCATCACGCCGTCCTCACCATGATCGACAGCGGTCTCGACCTCACCCACCACCTTGAGGCCGGGCAGCTGGTCACCACCTTGGCCATGGCCAGCCTGTAGGGCACCGAGGGTTGGCCGGCGCCGGGCGGGTTCGACCTCCCGGTGACCTACTGTTCCGGGTCGTCAGAGCGCCGAGAACGGAGAGCACACGTGACAAGTTTTAACCCCGACTTTGCGGGATTCGAATTCGCCGACCCGGCAGGTTACGACCACCTCCTGGCCCCTGAGAGCGTGATGTGCTGGTGGTGTAAGAGCCGACCGGCCACCACCGGAGAACACAAGTTCAAACGAACAAGCCTGGCGCGCCTGATGGGCGATGGCGAGGTACTGATCTGGGGAGACGGAGAACAGCGACGCGAAATACGGGGAAAGGGCGGCCTCAAACGAGACCGCTATGGTGTGATCAAATTTCCCAAGTCGATGTGCGCTCCGTGCAACAACGAAACTTCTAAGCCTTTCGACATCGCCTACGACACTTACGCACAGTACGTCGAGACGCACCTGCTGAGGATCATGCCAGGACTCAACCTGGGGTCACTGTACGGATCCGAGTGGCGGCAGAAGTCACTGGACCTGGCTCGATATCACGCTAAGCACTTCGGGTGTCGGATGGTCAGGGACCGTTTCCCTGTCCCGCAGTCGCTGTGCGATTTCATGAACGGTGCAGAAGACATGGCCGATGGTCGCATGGTGATCATCTCCACCGACTCCGTCAGCAAAGTCTATGGGCGCGGAATGTCGATCAGTCCGGCCGTGCCCTGGATATCCCGCGACATGAAGAGGTTCACTTCCTGTGTCATGGCTGCCTACATTGGCCCGATCGGCATCAGATACGAATGGGTCGCCGACGGAATCCCTGACCAAGAGAGGGATCAGTTCTTTCACCACTCTAACCCGGTGATCAACTACTTTCGGAACGAAAAGGACGTGGTGATGGGGAAGACTCGAAAGCCGGGGCGCTTTGCGCGTCTCTTGCAATGGGCCTATAGACCGTGAAATGCACGGCACTCCCGTCTTGGATAGTGGGCTCACCAGGTTCATACGACCTCTTTCACGAGGTGGGCCGTTGGCCCTTCTCCACCCGGGCATGGGCTGTCCACTGCAGCTCACGAGTGAGTTCACGCGTGGACGAGGTGGACTGTCCGCTCACGCCCACTCTGCCCCCAGCTTTCGCAGGGCGTCGAGCTGAAGTTCCCCCCTGATCATGAACAGCGGATGTTTACGCTGCGGGGACGAGGTCTTGGGTCACCAGAGCTCTGGTTTCGAGCGGGGTGACGTAGCCGTACTCGGGGTGCTTGCGCAGGCGAGTGCGGTTGTACTCGACCTCGATGAAGCGGAAGATGTCGGCGCGGGCGGCCTCGTGGGACTCCCAGACGGCGGTCCCGATCTCCGCTTTCAGCAGACCGAAAAAGCTTTCGGCCGCGGCGTTATCGTAACAGGAGCCCGTTCTTCCCATGCTCTGTCTCAGGTTCAACTCCTGTATGAGCTTGCGGTATTCACCGGACGTGTATTCGGCGGATTCAACCGGTCGTCGCAACACCTTGATGGTGGAGGTGTTCATGGGACGACCGGCAGGGTGGACGACGGCTGTGACGGGGCGGTCCGCGT
>NZ_JBFAKH010000167.1:0-7331 GCF_040655635.1 Streptomyces sp. NPDC050388 | reverse complement strand
GCCCTGGCCGCCACCGGTATCACCTACGCCTCGGCGTCCGCCTACGAGCCGGCCCAGGCCGCCCCCGCGATCCAGCAGGCGGCCGCCCCCGCCGCGGCCCCCCTGGGCGGCGAGTCCGGCAAGGAGAACGAAGGCCGGGACTTCGAAGGCAAGGACTACGAAGGCCGGGGCTTCGAGGGCCGGGGCTTCGAGGAGAAGGAATTCGAGGGCCGGATCCACATCAACGAGCGGTCGTTCTCCGCCCGCCCGGACGGCTGCATCACCGTCGCGAGCGGCCTGGGCTCCAAGAGCTTCAACATCCGCAACGACAGCAAGAGGACCGTCGAGTTCTTCCGCGGGGTGACCTGCGACAACGGCGCCCCCGTCGCCACGGTCGGCCCCCACAGCGAAGCGAACGGCATCAAGGTGCACCACACCAAGGGGGTCCGCGTCAAGGACGGAGTGGTGGGCAGCTTCCGGGTCGTCCACCGCTTCGGCGGACACGGCGGATACGGCGGACACGGCGGATACTGACCCAACCGCCACCCCGGCACCACGCACAGACCCCGGCCCGCTGGAATCGGGCCGGGGTCTGCCCTGCACTGTCCCGGACACCGGCTTTCCCCGCCCGCCGGGCACCCGTCGGGAATGTGGACGACGGCGCCCCGCCGGCCCGGATTCACCGCGCCGGCGCACTCGGGGCGGTGGCCGGGCCGGTCGGGCGGGTGCGCGGGGCACGGCGGTGGGACGGCGGCGGGCGGGTCCGCTGCCGTGCGCACCGGGGCTTTGTTGCCGAGGTGGCCTTTGCCGGTCTCCTTCGGGCGAGGGAGCCTTTTGGGAGCTGGGCACCACGGGCGGGGTGGACATCGTCAAGAAGTACGGCGAGCCGTGGATCAAGGTCTCGCCGCTGGGCAGGCAGGAGGAGCCGGAGAATCTCCTCGCCCTGAAGGCGGAGATCGAACGCCGCCGGGGCACCGTCGACCTGATCGGCATCCTCAAGGAGGCCGGGTTCGCCACCGGCTTCACGTCCGAGTTCACCTCGGTCGCCACCAGGGGGCGGTCCCGAAAGAGGTGCTGCGGCGCCGGCTGCTGCTGGTGCTGTTCGCGCTGGGAACGAACATGGGCATCAAGCGGGGCGCGGTCACCGGCAAGCACGGCGAGAGCGAGGCCGTCCCGCGCCGCGTAGGGCACCTGTTCGTCAACCGGACCAGCCGGCGCGCGGCGTTGGTGCGGCTGGTCAACGCCACCTTCGCCGCCCGCGATCAGGCGTGGTGGGGCGAGGGCGCCGCCTGCGCGAGCGACTCCCAGAAGTTCGGTTCCTGGAGCTCGAACTTCATGACCGAGTGGCACCAGCGGTACCGCGGGCCCGGTGTGATGATCGACTGGCACGTCGAGAAGAAGGTGCTGTGCGTCTGCAGCCGGCTCAAGTCGTGTTCGGCCTCGGAGGTCGCCGCGATGATCGAGGGTGTGCTGCGGCACTGCACGGACGTGGAGATCGACCGGCAGTACGCCGACACGCACGGCGCCTTCATCGTCGGGTCCGCCTTCGCCCGCATGCTCGGCTTCAGCCTGCTGCCCAGGCTGAAGAACGTCGGCTCGGCGTGGCTGTACCGGCCGGCGGCCGGGGAAGACGAGAAGCGGCCGAAGCCGGCGCCGGCGGATGTCGACCAACGCCGGCGGATGTCGACCAAGACGATCGACATCCGCCGGCGGTACGACCAGATCGTGAAGTACACCACCGCCCTGCGCCTGGGCATTGCCGGGGCCGAGCAGGTCCTGCGGCGCTTCACCCGCGGCGGGCCCAAGCACCCTGCCTACCGGGCGATCGAGGAACTGGGCCGCACGGTGCGCACGGCGTTCCTCTGCGACTACCTCGCCGAGACGGACCTACGGCGCGAGATCAACGACGGGCTCCAGGTCGTGGAGAACCGGAACAGCGCCGACCACGACCTGTGCTACGGCAAGGACGGCGACCTGACCGGCTCCGACAGGGAGTCCCAGGAAGTCTCGATGCTGGCGCTGCACCTGCTCCAGTCGGCGCTGGTGCACGGCAGCACGCTGCTTTTCCAGGACATTTTGAGCGAGGCGAAGGGGCAGAAGAGGCTCACCGACGCGGACCGGCGGGCCCTGTCCCCGCTGTTGTGGACGCACGTGAACCCTTACGGCCGGTTCGAGCTCGACATGAATGATCGGCTCGACCTCACCCAGGCGCTCACGGTGCCCGGCCCCGCACGGCGCCAGGCTCAAAGGCCCTGCGGCCGACGCCGCACGGTAAGGCCGGATCGGCGTCCTGAGCAGTGGATAAGACGCGTCTTCCGGTGCCGGAGAGCCGATGCCCCGCAGCGGACCAGAGCCGGACTTACGCCACGCAGAACTCGTTGCCCTCCGGGTCCTGCATGATCCACCAGTGCCCGGCCGGCCCTTTGCTCACCTCTCGGACGCGGGTCGCCCCCAGGTCTTCCAGCCCCACCAGCAGCTTGTCGAGGCCGCCGGGTTCGCTGTGGATGTCGAGGTGCAGGCGGTTCTTGCCCGTCTTGCCTTCGGGCACGTCCTGGAAGAGCAGTCGTCGGCCGCGGCCGACGCCGCTGGTTTCGTCGAACGGGTCCTCGGGGTGGCGGATCGCGGCATAGCCGCGGAAGGTCTTGCGGCCACGGTGCTCGGTGACTGCCTCCTCGCCGATGTGGCCGGCGGCCAGCAGCTGCTCGATGAGAGCGGTGGGGTCTTCCACCGCGTATCCCAGGGCCGCGGCCCAGAAGTCCGCGAGGGCAGGGGCGTTCGTGCTGTCGATGACCAGCTTCCAACTCAATGCCATGTAACCAGTTATATTGGTTACATGGACTCCTCCGCAACCAAGGGGCTGACGCTGCGCTCTCATACCGGCGTCGCCTACCGGTTCGACCCCGGTGCGCTGTGCCTGGAACTGCTGACCACCGGCGGCCCTGGCCCCTACCGTCGGTACGAGGTCCTGCACGAGCCCGCCGACCTGGCCGCCTGGGCGGACCGATCGCGGCTCACCCCAACGCCCGCATTGGGTATCTCCGCAGCCGAGGTGGCCGACGCGCGCAGGCTCCGCGACGCACTGTTTCGCGTGGTCATCGCCCACACGCACGGCGAGCCACACCCCTCTGGAGACCTGGAGACCATCAACGAGGCAGCCGCCCGTCCGGCCCTGGCCCCCGCCATCACGTCGGCCGGGAAGCGGCAGTGGGCCGGGGCCCCCAGTGGCGCACATCTGGTGGCCACCGTCGCCCGGGACGCCGTCGAGCTGCTGACCGGCCCCTTCGCCCACCGCATCCGCACCTGCGCCGCCGAGGACTGCCACCTCATCTACGTCGACACCTCACGCCCCGGCCGCCGCCGCTGGTGCTCCATGGAGCACTGCGGCAACCGCCACAAGGTCAGGGCGCTGCGCGCCCGCCACTCCGAGGAAGGATGACCGCCATGCCCACAGGGCTCACCCAGGACGCCGGCTGGCAGATCGGTGTATCCCGCACGCTGCCTCACGCCACGCCCATCGTCTGGGACTTCGTCAGCAGCCCCGAAGGGCTCGCACTCTGCCTCGGTCCCGGCGCGGCCCTCACCTCCGAACGCGGCACCTCCTACCGGACGACCGAAGGAGTGACAGGTGAGGTGCGCGGCTACCACTGTGGGAAGAGGATTCGCGTCACCCATGGCACCACCACGCTCCAGGTTGTCCTTACCCCCGCCGCCGACGGGGCCCGGACGATGCTCCGCTTCCACCAGGAGCACCTGGCAAGCGCCGAAGAGCGCGAACGGCAACGGGCGCACTGGCAGCGCGTCATGGACCAGGTCGCTACCGCCCTCGGCCGGGGCTGACGACGGCGTGTGACACCCGACCGGAGACCGATGCGCCCCGAGACGCCAGCCTCCTCTCACGAACGGTCCTTTGCGCGAGCAAGATCAACAACCGGCCGCCGGAACCCGCCAGAACCCCGATCGACTCTCAGAACCGGTTCTCACTCAAGAGCGGGACGGACCCCCTTCTGCGACTTGCATGGTGCGAAGATCCGGACCCATGACGGACCCTCAGCAGCCCTCCCCAACCGACCGGTCGGACGCCGACGACGTCGAACAACACGCCGGTTTGAAGTGTGCCGCACAGCCCGGCTCGCCGTGCCGCTCGCGCGGCGGCGCGGTCGCCTCCGCCCACCACACCCGCCGCTTCACCATGGTGCCCCGGCTGAAGAAGGCGCTGCGGGTGCCCACCCCGGCCGACCGCGGCCCGGGCCGGCCGTGGCGGCCCGGCACCCCGTCGCCGATCGACCCGGACCTGCCGAGCGCGGACATCCGCATCGGCTACGCCCGCTGCTCGACCCTCGGGCAGGAACGCGACTCCCAGCTCGACGCGCTCAGCAAGCACGGCATTCCCCGGGACGAGATCTTCAGCGAGAAGACCAGCACCCGCCTCCGGGTCCGCCCCCGGTGCGAGGGGGCGCTGCGGACCGCGCGGGAGATCAAGGCCCACGCCCCGCACTGCCGGGTCGTCCTCACCGTGTACGAGATGAAGCGCCTCGGCCGCGGCGCCGCCGAACTCACCGCGCTCGCCGACCACCTCACCGCCCACGGCCTGGCCCTGGAGATGCTCGCCGGGCCGCTGCCCGGCATCTACGACCCCACCGGGCCGGGGAAGCTGCTGTTCGCGTTCTTCGCCGCGATGGCAAAGACCGAGCGGGAGAACATCCGCGAGTCCACGCCCGAAGGGCTCGACACCGCGGCCCGCAAGGGCAAGCACGGCGGCCGGCCCCCGGTCATCACCGACGACATGCTCCACACCGTGCTGCGGCGCCGCGCGGGCGGCGAGTCCGTCGAGCAGATCCAGCCCGACCTGATCATCCCCACCGGCACGCGCAAGGGACAGAACCCCTCGGTGGCGAGCATCTACCGGGCGCTCGCCGAGCATGCCAAGCGCGGGGCGTGTCCCGAAGCCGTCGAGCAGGCCCACGCCGACTTCGCAGCCCTCCGGGCCGGCGGAGTCCCCGGCCCCCGCCCCGCTATCCCTGACCGAACGTCACTCTGATTACAGAGAGCTACTTGTCACTTCGCCGTAGCTTCGGGAGAACAGGGCCCCCGGGGCGGGCGCGCGGGCCCGCCGGCGGCCGCGGGTGCCCGGCGCCGGGGACCTGGGGCCGGCGGCAAAGCCGGCACCGCCGAGCACTTTTCCCGCACGGGGCGGACACCGCCGCCCCCCGGGGGCCCGTTCGCCGGCGAAAGCGGCGCCCCCGCGGCAGGACGCCCCTTTCCAGACGTCGCCCCCGGGCACGTGCCGGGGCCGCCCGGCCCGGCGCCGGCGGACCGCGGCCGTGCACAAGACACCGCCCGGTGCGGAGGCGGGCGTGCCCCGGCGCGCGGGCCAAGAGCACCAGCCGCCGCTGCTCGCTTCGGCGTCCCGGGCGGCGAACGCCTCCCGGCCGGCTTCTCCTGGCTTCTCCCGGGGGGCCACCGCACCCGCGGGCCGTTCGAGGAGCCCGCACGAGCCGTGCACCCGCCTCGCGCCCGGGGGCGGAAGACGAAGCCCTCCGCTTCGGCCCGGGCCCGCCGGCGGGCCGATATCGGGGCTGCCACCGGGCCGAGACGGCTTTTCCGCTCGTCCCCGCCCGCGGCGGGCCCGGCGGGCTCCGGGCTCCGGGCTCCTGTGCCGCCGTCACCCGCCGCTGCCCGGTGCGCAGGTGACACGCCCGGCACGGCGGCCGTCCTCCGGGTGGAATACCGGTGTGGAGTTCCCCCCGGCTGGGCCAGACAGCCTGATACTGGGTCAAAAGGCCTGGAGGAGACGGTCCCGGACGGTGAGTGAGAAGACCAGCGCGAGCAGGCGGTACACGGCCGAGTCCGCACGCGACGCGGTCGCGTCGGTGCACTCGGGGGGAGAGACGGTCACCGGGGCCGCCCGGGAGACCGGTGCCGGGGCACGGCGCGACCGGGCCAGGCAGCACCGGACCGGCCGCCGGCCCGGGCCGGCGGGCGCCCTGAGCGGCGACGAGGAGGAAAGGGGTGCGGTGTCCGCGGCGAAAGGACCGAAAACGGCAGCAGAGCCTCGAGGTCCCGAAGAAAGCCGCGGCTTTCTTCGCGGGGGAACCGACGAAGCAGCCGTACGCTGCGCGTTCAGCGATGCAAAGAAGGCCACCGGGCACACCCCGGACGGTCACGGCGGCAGCCTGACGGGCAAGGCCGTGGGGTGTTCTGCTTGGGCCACTGCGCCCGGTGTGCCGCACGCCCGGCCGCCGAGGCGCGCGGGCGCAGAGCGTGAGCCGGTCACAAAGACCCGCAAGCTCCCCCTGCATTGCCGCCGCGGCTGCGGCTTTTTGGGGAGCACGGCCGCACTGCGTCGCGCGGGACGGCGGATCAACCGGAAGGAGGGCGAGCGGCTGATGCGCGAGCCCAACATCCGGGGCATCACCCTTTCTTTTTGCCCGCCCACGGGCAAGGAGGAGCCCGGAAAACGCCGCCGCCCGGCCCGGCCCGGCCCGGCCGGACAAGGGGGCCGTCTTTTTTCCTGCCCTGGTCAAAGGCGACTTCACCTCCATCGGGCCCGGCACCAAGCCGGTCCCGGACAGCACCTGTCCGCCCGCCCGGGCCGGCTGGGGGTGCCTCGCCGCCGTCATCGACCTGGCGGCCCGGGAGGCGACCGGCTGCGCGCCGGCCGGCCACCACCGCGCCTTTTTGGCCGTCGACGCGCTGACGGCGCCGCCGGCCGCGGGCGGTTCGAAAAGGGCCGCACTGCGCACTCGGGCCGCACAGCCGAGCACACCGCGCGCGAACACCGCAGCCGGCCGGGGAAGTCGAAAATGCGGCGAGCACGGGCAGAACAGCCTCCTGGGGCGACAACGCCGCAGCCGGAAGCGGACATCGGGACCACCGGCTGGAGTACCCGTGAGGCTGCCCGGGCCGGCGTCCTCGGCTCCACCGAGGCCGCCTGCCACCGCCCCCGGCTGCGCAAGCACCCCGCCTGCGGGTACGCCGCCCCGCTCGGAACCCGGGCACTTGACCACGCAGGACCTCGCCCCCGCAGCGTGACCGCCCGTCGTCCATGACCAGGGGGAACGCCATCCGGTGAGCGGCAGCGTGTCACCGGCCGGGCCGGGTGCCCGGGCACCCGGCCCGGCAGCACGACGGGGAGACCGGTTTCAGCCGGTGTGTCAACGAACGACACGCCGCTGCTGCGGGTGAGCGGGCGCCGGAAAAGTCCCCCGGACGGCCTATCGGGGCATCAAGTCCACTACAGGAAAAGCTGGCTGATTACCCGTCAGTACACGATGACACGCCATGCGGGCGCTCCCTGTGACCTGATTGGAGTCACTTGGCTGACTTTCCCTTACCTCCCGATATGACAGATA
>NZ_JBFAKH010000166.1:0-7499 GCF_040655635.1 Streptomyces sp. NPDC050388 | reverse complement strand
CCAGATGCACGGACGAGCAGGCTTCACCCTTCTTCGCCACCGCATCCTCCTCGGATAACGACACGCTCCGTCACCACCGAAAGTGAGACAGGGCCAATTTAACGGCTGATCTTGGTTGTTGAGTGGTCAGCTGTTGCTCGGGGTCAGGCGGCCCTCGAAGGCGATCTGGAAGGCGTTCAGGGGTGCCTTCCAGCGCATGGTCCACCGCTTGCGGCCCTTCCCCGTCGGGTCCAGGCTCATCAGTGCCATGTAGACGCACTTGAGGGCGGCGGCTTCGTTGGGGAAGTGGCCGCGGGCCCGGACGGCCTTGCGTATGCGGGCGTTGACGCTCTCGATCGCGTTCGTCGAGCAGATCACCTTGCGGATCTCGACGTCGAAGGAGAGGAAGGGCACGAACTCGGCCCAGGCGTCCGACCACAGCTTCACGATCGCCGGATACTTCCGGCCCCACGCCTCCTGGAACTCCAGGAACCGCTCCATGGCCGCGTCCTCACTGGGGGCGGTGTAGACGGGCTTGAGAGCCTTGGCGACCTTGTCCCAGTCCTGGCGAGCCGCGTAACGGAAGCTGTTGCGCAGGAGGTGAACCACGCAGGTCTGGACAATGGTGCGGGGCCAGACGGTCTCGACCGCCTCGGGCAGGCCCTTGAGCCCGTCGCAGACGAGCATCAGGACGTCGTCCAGGCCGCGGTTCTTCAGCTCGGTGAACACGTGCAGCCAGTACTTGGCACCCTCGCCGCCGTCGCCGGCCCAGATCCCGAGGATGTCGCGGGTGCCGTCCACGGTCACCGCCATCACCACGTAGATCGGGCGGTTCGCGACCTGTCCGTCTCTGATCTTGACGTTGATGGCGTCCACGAACAGGACCGGGTAGACACGGTCGAGCGGACGGTTCTGCCATTCGGCCATGCCGTCCATCACCTTGTCGGTGATGGTGGAGATGGTCTGCTTGGACACCTCGGCGCCGTAGACCTCGGCCAGGTGCGCGGAGATCTCGCCGTGCGTAAGCCCCTTCGCGGACAGGGACAGCACCATCTCATCGACTCCGGTCAGGCGCCGCTGCCGCTTCTTGACGAGCTGCGGCTCGAAGCTGCCGGCCGTGTCCCGTGGCACTTTGACCTCGACCGGGCCGACGTCGGTCAGCACGGTCTTCGCCCGCGTCCCGTTGCGGCTGTTGCCGTTGTTCTTCCCGGCCGGATCGTGCTTCTCGTAGCCGAGGTGATCGGTGATCTCGCCCTCCAGGGCGGACTCCAGCACCCGCTTGGTCAGCATCTGCAGCAGCCCGCCCTCGCCGGTCAGCTGCAACCCGTCCGTACGGGCGCGGTCCACCAGCATCGCGATCAACTGCTCGTCCGTCGTCGTACTCGACGGCGCCTGGACCGGCTGCTCAGCGGGCTCAGGCTCAACGACGGTGTCGGTCATCTCTGGCGTCTCCTTGATCATCAGATCCGCCGTTGATTAGACACTCCCGACTGCGGTGATCGTCGGCCTCTGTGTGGCGTCATTGCCGCCGAGGGTGCCGTCACGTCGGGTCGCCGGCTGCGGTACCGCCGTCCAAGCGGAAGGACGTACAGACCCTTTGGCCATGGATATTCTTCGGCGATGTCGAATCAGTCAGTGGCGTGGGGAGTCGGTCTCGCTGGTGTAATGGCGCACTGCGGCGGAAGTCCGGCCGGCGCCGTGAAGTTTCTGGTGGGGGCGATAGCCGCAGCACCGGCAGCCCCGGAGCCCTATGCGGCCCTCGCCGAGTTGTGGCGGGACCGGCGCTCGGAACTTGAGGAGAGCCTCGAAGGGGACGGCTCCTTGAGCGCTGTGCCAGCACGGGCGTACTTCCTGTTCCTCGAAGGGGACGTGGACGACGCGGTGATGGCCCTTGGTTCGGTCACGGGTGCGCGGCCCGACGTGGCATGGGGCGCTGCACCCTGGTTCGGCGATGCGCGCTTTCTCGGCGCGGTGAGTGCCCAGGCGCTGGCCGAGGCGTGTCTGCGGACGTTGGACTACGGCCACGAACTGGACACCGATGAGATGCGTGAGCGGTTCGCGCCCTGGTTCCATGCCCTCGAGGTGGTGTCCGAACGGGATCCCGTCCCGGAGTCGCTGGCTTCCATGGCCCGGCTGCCCCGGTCCTGCGGCCGCTACGAGCTGGCCTTCGCCCTGTGCGACCGTGCCGATGCCGTCGACCGGGTCATGTGGGCCGCAGTCGCGCGAGCGACCACCTGGCGTGTGATGGGTGACCTGGACCAGGCTGCGGCGGCTTTCGAATGCGCCTTGGCCCTGGACTGCGCCAACTGGTCGCTCTATCTGGACCTGGCGGACGTGCGTGCCGCGCAGGGTGACTTCGCCGCAGCCGTGAGCCTTGTCGAACAGGGCCTGGAATACGAACCTCACGAAGTCTCCCTGCGCGCGGCGGGCGCCGCCTACTGCACACGCCTTTCCGGCTCGTCCGACGACTTGAGGGCTCTGATCGCCCTGGCGCCGGAGCTCGCGAACATCGCCTACCGGAACCTGCTGATCGACTACGCATGTGCAGGGCCGAAGCTGCCCCGGAGACTTGTGGCCAGGGCTCACCGCATCCGCAAGAACTGAAGACGCCCTGCCCTGGAGCTCGGGCACGAGGTGCACACGGCCGGAGGCGACGGGCGGCGTCCCCGCCCGTGAAGCCGGGTGGGGCGCCGCTGTGTCTGGCGAAGAGGGCTGGTTCAGCCGTGGTAGGTGATGTAGCCGTTGCCGTCGCGGTCGTTGGCCTTCTTGGTGTAGGCGTGGACGTCGGCGCGGGCTCCGGAGGGCTTGTAGAAGTAGATGGTGTCCTTGTCGTTGTTCCACAGGAAGTTGCAGTTCTGGCGGTAGGCGACGTTCTTGGCGTCGGAGTCGGTGCCCCGGCCGCCGCGCAGGTGGACGTAGTCACCGGGCTCGAGGGTGTGGCTGTTCTTGAAGGTGAACTTGTTGCCGGCGGCGTCCTTGACGACGTAGCCCTTCAGGTTCACTTTCGCCGTCTTCGAGTAGTTCTTGATCGTCAGGTACTCCTTGTGGGTGTTGCCACCCGAGCACTTGTTGGAGTCCCGGCCGGGGGCGTCGTACTGGATGCCCTTGATCTTCAGCGCCGAGGAGTACTCGGCGGCCTGCGCTGGAGCGGTCGCGGCGAGGCTGAGCGCAGTGACGGCGGCGGCGGTCGCGGCGGCGGGCAGGGTGCGGCGGATGCGCATGAGGAATCCCCCCTCAGTGGTGCGAATGGAACGCCCTGGAGCATACCGGGGGTGATCATTGCATGGAGAGGTAGGGGAGAAACTGTGATCACGAGGCTGTTTGGCGCTGCCGTGTGGCCCTTCGACGCGGGGTGTCCCGCCGCGAGGGGCGCATCGGAGCCTCCGTCAGATCCGGAGCGGTTCATGGCGACGGGGCGAAGCAACTGGGCCCAAATTGACCAACAGCATCCCCCGACAGGGGTGCCGGGCCCGGCCCGCGGTGGCGATCCCTGCCTTCTGTCGGACATGAAGGTGCTACCGAGACTTGGTGGCGCACAGTTGCTCGTCGATCAGGGTGTTGGTGACCTCCATGGTGGTGAGGTCGGGGGCGGAGCCGTCGCCGGTCGCCCCCACGACGACCACGTGGCGGCCGTCCTCGCTGAACCCGTTGCGGGTCATGTAGCCGGGGATGTCCCCGGCATGGCTGTAGTAGCTCCCGCCGCAGGTGAGGTCGACCCGCATCAGGCCGAGTCCGTAGCGTGCGCCGGGCCAGACCACGTCCAGTTCCTCGGCCCGTACCGTCGTCTTCATCTCGGTCAGTTCGGCGGGCGCGATCAGCCTGCCCCGCATCAGCGCCGAGTAGAACCTGGTCAGGTCGGCGGTGGTGCTGATCATGCCGCCGGCGGCACCGGCACCGCTCGGATTGAGGAGTGTGACGTCGATCGGCCGGTCCCCGCCGAAGGCGGAGTATCCCCTCAAGTGGCGGCCCGGGACGGCCGGGTGGGTGACGGGGGCGGAGGTGTCGCGCAGGCCCAGGGGGCGGATGATGCGCCGTGTCACCTCGTGCTGCCAACTGTGCCCGGTCGTCCTCTCGATGATCATTCCGGCGAGGGTGTAGTTGGTGTTGGAGTACTCCCACCGGGTGCCGGGCTCGAAGTTCGGCGCGTGCCGCATGGCGATGGCCACGAGCCGGGAGTCCGTCCAGGCGTCGAAGCGCCCTGCCCGGAAGGCCGCGGCATCGGTGAGCGTGGGAAAGTCGGCAGTGTAGTTGAACAGGCCGCTGGTGTGGTTCAGCAACTGCCGGACGGTGATCCTGCTGCCGTCGTTGCCATGGCCGGTCACCACTCCCGGCAACAGGGACTCGACGGTGTCGTCGAGGAAGAGGCGTCCCTCGCCGACCAGTTGCAGCACGACCGTGGACACGAAGGTCTTGGTGGCACTGGCGATGCGGAACTTGTCGTGGGGGTGTACGGCGCGCCCCGTCCGCTGGTCGGCGACGCCGGCGGTGACGTAGCGGGAACCGTGCGGGTCGGTGGACCGGGCGATCACGCCCACGGTGCCCGTCCGCTGTATCGCGTCCGCCTGCTGCCGCAGGGGGTTCCGAGCCGTCTCGGTGGCGCCGGCCGCCGGGGTCATCAGGCCGAGGCCAGCGAGCACGGTGACCAGGGTGGTGGTCACGATGCGGCAGCCGAGTGGGTTTCGGGGTCGGGTCCTGGTCGTTGCTGCCACGGTTGTCCGGCTCCTCGAAGTGGGGGCACAGGGGCGAATCCCCTGTGCCTGCCAACGTAGGAAGAAGCCCGGGGCGGCACGATGGGGCCAGCACGCCAGCTGGCGGTACAGCCAGCACCACCATGCCCCGAAGCGGTCCGTCAGTGAGGGAAACTGCGGGGCGGGCGGGTCACCGTCGTTTCACGGAACTCTGCGATGCGGGAGTGCACTTGGCGCATCAGGTAGGTGTCCTCGATGCAGTCGAGGTACAGACAGCGGGACGCCAGACCCGGCAGCTCGAACGCAAAGTACAGCGCCATCAGCGGGTTGACGAACAGCTCGCTGCCCCGGGTGCGGTCGGTGAACCGGACGTCGCCGAAGGCGCCTTGCACGGCTGCCGCGATGGAACCGTTCACGATGCTGGGGCGGTCGGGGGTGTGCTGCTGGGCGTGCGCCACCGCGTCCAGGTACAGCGCGCCCTCACGGGTCGCGCGCGGCAGGGAGAACGCCCCGAGGTAGGCGCCTTCGCGCTCCAGGGCGGCGATGTTCTCCAGTACCTGCACGTGGTTGACGCCGTGGTAGGCGTCCACCCCGAACCCGACCGACACCACAAGCCGATTCGGTACGTCGTCCAACGCAGCGAGCGCGGCCACACTGGTGAGGTCCTCCTCCGGTGTGCCGAGGCCGGCTTCGTCACCGCGCAGCAGGATGTCCGTGCCGCCGTCGACCAGCACCACGGCGTCGATGGCGTGCCGTTCGATCAGCGCTCGGTAAGCAGCGCGCAGCGGGCGCACACCGGTCTGAGGAAAGGCGTACACGGTGGGCGGGTAGCCGTGCCGGTGCAGCCACTGGGCAAGGGTCCGTTCGGGGAAGTAGCTCTGGTGCGGAGCGGTGTTGGGAGTGACGATGGCCAGATCGTCCGCGGCCCAGTTGTCGGCGGGGAGACCGGCGAGTGCGCTGAAGGACAGGTTCGCGAAGTACACGTCCCTGCCCTGGTGCAGGAGGCAGAGAGCCAGCGGCAGTCCGGAGTAGATGTCGAAGCCGCCGCCGGCTCCCGCGACCAGGATCCGGTCGGAGTCGGCGAGCCGGGTGAAGAGCGGGTTGGTGTGGAGAGACGGCACGGCGACCATTGTCGTCTGTGAGCGCCGGCCCGGGTGGGGCGGGTTCGGCAGGCGGCCGTCACCGCCGTCGGGCACAGCGGCGGCGGGCACACCCGGGCGTCAGAACGGCAGCTTCCCCCGCGGCCGACGTCCCTTCACATTCCCTGGCACGCGGACCGGATCTCTTACAGGAGTGTCCGGTGATCCTCGCCGTAGGCGGCCACAGCCGCGTACACCGCGTCCAGGGCCGCCCGGAGCGGGTCGGCCTCGGCAGCGCCGAGCAGTGCGGGCAGGGCCATGTGGGGCTGGGCCATCCGCAGGGACGGGCTCGGCTCGCCGAACGTGCCCCTCACCGTGTACGGCATCGCTTCCCCGGGCTGCGGCGTCGGCGGTGCGGAAGGGCTCGGTAGTTTCGCCGAGGCGGCTGCGGGATCTGCGATCCGCGGGACCGACAAGGGCTTGGGCGTCAGCGCGTACGCGTCGTCACGGGCGGGTGGCTGAAAGGGGAGCCGCTTGGGCGGGACGGCCCAGCTGACGGTCCTGTCGGGGACACGCGCATCGGACTCCAGGGCCCGCCACGCCCGGGCCGGGTCGTCGAGGGGCGGCGGCAGCGGGCGGCCTTCGGCCAGGGCGGTGAGTCCTGCGGCGATCCAGTCGAGGTCGGTGAGCCCGGCCGCCTCACAGGCGCGGCGCGCGGCCAGCAGCGCTGTTGCTCGCTGGGTCTCGGGGGTGGCCCGCTCGCGACGGCGTCCAGGATGGGCAGGCGATCACGCTTGGTCCGGCCACGTCCTCACCACGGTGCCGGTCTCTTCGCAGACGAGGGTCGAACGTGCGAACGAAGCAGGTCTAACGCGCCTGCTGTTGCTGCGCTCCTTGGAACGCGTGCAGCTGCGTGACCTGGAGCGCGCCCGGCGGTGGATCGCCGACGAGAAACGCCGGAAACCGAACGTCGGCGTGGCGTCGCTGCCCGGCCGGACCCGCCTGACTGGCTCCTCGATCACGGGATCAACGGGCGCAGTCCGCCTGTTTACGTGACTGGACGGCCGTTGCCCCGCCCGGTACGCCCACGGTGGCTTCATCGCTCCTACCCGCCCCGTAAGCCCTCTTCCGGATGCGTAATACTCTCTGCATGAAGTCGAGTGTTACATCTATGCCTGGTGCGAACGCCGTACGACAGGCCGTCGCCCGGGACGCCAAGCGGCTCACGCGGCTCGTGCGCGGCTCACGCGCCTACAAGGGCCCGTATGCGGCGATGGTCGCGGGCTACCGCGTCGGTCCCGACTACATCGAGGCCCACCGGGTCTTCGTGGCCGTCGACACCGATGATCCCGCGGGCGGGGTGCTCGGTTTCTATTCGCTGGTCCTCGCGCCGCCGGAGCTGGACCTGCTCTTCGTCGCCGACGGGTCGCAGCGCCGCGGCATCGGGCGGCTGCTCGTCGAGCACATGAAGTCCGAGGCGCGTGCGGCGGGGCTGGACCGTGTCCGCGTCGTGTCGCATCCTCCGGCCGAGGGGTTCTACCGCAGCGTGGGCGCGCTGCTCACCGGAGCCGTCTCCGCGAACCCGCCCGCGGTGGCGTGGGGCCGGCCCGAGCTGGAGTTTTTGATCCCGTAACCGCCGACCGGGCCCGCTTGCCGCGGGCACTGATGCCCCTATGGATGTCAAGTAGCGATTGCGGCACGTGCGCGGCTGGCTGCGGGGCTCGGAGTGGCGATGAGCTGGTAGACCTCCCGT
>NZ_JBFAKH010000165.1:0-7527 GCF_040655635.1 Streptomyces sp. NPDC050388 | reverse complement strand
TGTATCCGGCGGTGGTGCCGACGGGCACCGTGCGGGCCGAATCCGCGTACCAGGTGGTGCTGGTACCCGCGCAGTGCCCCGCGAGGATGCCGTAGGACGTGCTGCCGCCAAGGGCGTTGAAGGCGACCGTGCATCGGGCGCCGCCGTCGCCGTACAACGTGTCACCGCCGCGTACGGCGGTCGGCGCCGCCGATGCGGCGGGTGCCGTCAGGAACACGGCGGCGAGGGCGGTCAGGATGGCAGTCAGGGTTACGAGGATGGGCGAGCGTCTCACGGTTCCTCCCAGTGGGGACGCGGTGGAGTCGCGCTTCGGTGCACCCATGGTGGGGGAACCGTCCCCGAGTCGACAGGCCGCCTCGGGAGGAACCGGACGCACCGGAGTGGAAGTGTCATTTCCCACTCCGGTGCGGCCCGCTGGGCTCGTTTCAACCTGAAGTTGCAGGGCGCGGGGCTGGTGTGGGCGGGGCTGGGGTGCTCGTGCCGCTCGGGAGCGTGATCGGTGGTAGGTGATCATCCGGCGCATTGCCGGTTCGCCGGAATCGCGATGCCGGGCCCGGAGTGCCTCGCGGACTCCGAGGAGAGCCGGGTGGAAAGGGGCTGCTGGGGGCAGGATGCGGTCAGCCGCTCTCCGGGTAGTTCATGAACCAGTGGGTGTCGAAATAGCGGGCCATCGTGAACGGATGGTGCGCGTCGACGAGGATGCGGCAGACGAACTCCGCCGCCTGGCAGTCGAAGGGGACGTCCTCACCGTCGAAGGACCGGACCACGACGGGCCAGCGGTCGGGGTCGTCGCCCTCGGCCCTCCAGCAGTACAGGTCCTCGTGCTCAGTGCCCGCCCAGATGAGCAGACCGTCCTCTCCGAGAGCTGTCCACGGCTCCTGGATCAGGTTCAGGAATCCGTCGAAGGCGCCCTCGCCGAACGTCTCGACCATGTGCCTGTAGTCGCTCGGCAGCGCGGTGCCCAGGCGCGACTCCACCTCCGCCCAGTCCACGTCCGGCCGCTGAACGGGCTGTGTCCAGCTGGTGATCCGTCTGAGCCGCTCCATCCAGTCGACGTCCTCGTCCGGAGCGACCGCCAAGGGTTCGGGCACCTCCCGGTGGGCGACCACCAGCACCGGCCGCTCGGCCCCCTCGGCGTCCCGCGCCGTACCCGTGCCGACCCACTGGTCCCCATACGCCCATGCCCGTATCGTCACGGCCCGGTCCTCGAAGGGGACGAGGAGAGCCGCGCCCCTGGACTCATCGGCCGTCGGATCGGTGAAGCCGTCAAGGACGAGGGTGCGCGGGGCACCGTACCTGCCGTCGAGCAGGTCGGTCAGCTCCTGCGGGTCCAGGGCGCTGGGCAGGTACAGGTAGCCGTCCCCCGGGCCGAGTCGGGCCAGCAGGTCGGTGACGGTCGCTTGCGTGAGCTCCATGGCAGGCAGTGAAGCGCACCGCACCGACAAGGGGCATCGTCCAGCCTGAAGCTGCAGGTCACGGGGCTGGTGTGGGCCGGGGCTGGGGCGCTCGCGCCGGCCGCGGCGCTTTGACTTCGCAGCATTGGGCGGTCGTCCGTCAGCGTTGGACCTCGGCATTCGTCAGCACGAGGAGGGCCCGCAGGTCGGCTGCTGGTCTGCCTGGGCCCGCCTCGATCGTGTGAGGTCGCTCCCGACCCATACCTGACGGCGCGCACCGCGCAGGGCTTCACGCACGTCCGTACCGTCCAAGAGGGCAGCGCAGTGAACGGCGGGCCCGTTGGCGGCTTGAGGAGCCGGGCCCTCTCTGGGCCCTCCGAAGAGGACCAACGACGACAGACAACGACCAACAACGACCGCCCGACGGCAGGTCATGCGAGGTGTGCGGCTTTCTGACCAGTGGCGAAAAACGGGCCCGCCAGACCCAGGGCAAGAAGAAGTAAGCGCCCGCGAAAAAGCCCCCTGCCTGCGGTTTCTCCGCCGGGAGGGGGCTTTTCGCTGCCTCAGGTCCACACGCCGGCCCGATCCGCGGACCGGCGTAAGGGGCCGTGATCACTCGCGCCAAAGCAACTCCCGGTCAAAGTCGCTACGCCGACCGCTCTGTAGGGTGCGGCACCATGACTCCTGACGCGCCTCGGGGCCCGAAGTGCAGCGACGCTGCGAAGTGGGAGGACCTCGTCGCCCGATACGCGTGGGCCGACGCCGACGAGCCCGATGCGTACACCTTCTCCGTGATCGCGGGGAAGACGGAGAACGAGGTGATCCAGGCGTTCGGTGGCGATCCCGAAGCGTCGCGGCTGATGACGTTTACCGAGACCGTCGAGGAGCAAGCAGCTCACCTCTATGAGGACTACGAGCTGCTTCGTGTGCTCACCGCCGACCGGCACGTCATCGCCATCGAATGGGGCTACCACGGCAGCATCCCGGAGATCGCCAGACGGATCTCCGCTGATGGAGGCGAGTTCTTCAGCGTCCACCGGAATGTGAACGCCAGGTACCAGGTCATGCACGCCCTCGACGGCCGCGTGGACGGCATGTTCGACCCCTTCGAGCTGGAGGATGCGGCCTGGATGGATCCGGAACCGGACGTCCCCGCCTGGGCAGCAGGGGTCGTCTTCCACATGGAGTCCCTGTGCGCCGAGTCCTTCGCGCTCCTGGAGCGCACCATGGGTGTGGCCGTCGATCCCGGGTGGATGGACATGGCGCTTCGCACCGTGCGGCTCATCTCACCCTCCGGGCTCTTCGGCCAACCGGAGGCGGCATGGCTCCCATGAGCACGGCTGCGATGAGCTGAGTGTGCTCCAAGAAGCCGTGCCGCGCTCGGCGCGTGCGATGGCTGTCATCATGGGATGGCAGGCAGGCGGCTACCGGCGGGTTGGACTCTGGAGGAGATCCGCAAGGTCTCGGGCGACGATGAGGCCAGGCCTCTCGATACCGATCGCGTCGTGATGAGCTGGCCGGCCCAGGGCGAGCGGCTCCACCCCGAGATCGTCTTGGGGTTCCACGAACTCTGTCTGGTGAAAGCCGTCAACGACGACGACTGGTACGTGGGCAGCCTGAACGATGAACCATTCCGGGGGCGTTGTCAACTTGAGGGGGTGATCCGGGGCCGGGCAGGCCGAGGCCGGGTGGGAGCGGGGGCGGTGCTGTGGTCAGGCTGGTGTGGGCAGGTCAGTGACGTCGTTCCAGGTGGTGAAGCGGCGGGTCGTCTCGGCGCGGTAGTCAGGGGCAGTGAGGTGGTGACGGCGGGGCCGGAAGTGCGGTGAGATGCCGCTGAACGCGGACAGGAACCGCTGGGCTCCGCCGACGGAGCGGAAGCCCTTCATGGCGCGTTCGCGCTGCCGCGTCGGCTGAGGACTGTTTTCCGCCCGGTTGTTCAGGTACTTCGAGGTGCGGTGCTCTACTCCCGGCATGACCTGGCGGTGGGCCGCGCCGTAGGAGCGCAGCTTGTCAGTGACGATCACCCGTGGCACGTACTCCAGGCCCTTCAAGAGCCGGCGGAAGAACCGCACGGCGGCGCGGGTGTCGCGCTTGGGCTGAACGAGGATGTCCAGCACGTTGCCGTCCTGGTCGACCGCCCGCCACAGGTAGTGCCGCTCGCCGTTCACCTTGGTGAAGACCTCGTCGAGATGCCACGTGTCACCGGCCCGGGGTCGGCGCCGCCGCGGCTCGCGGGCCTGGGCCGGGCCGAACTTCACGCACCACTGCCGGATCGTCTCGTACGAGACGGTCACGCCCCGGGCGAGCATCAGTTCCTCCGCCTCGCGATAGCTCAGGGGGGAGGCGGTGGTAGAGCCCCACGCAGGGAGCGACGATTTCCGCCGGGAACCGGTACCCCTTTGTCCGCCGGTGACACGGCACCCCTCCCGACGGCCAAGGACTCGAGAATCGTCCCAGGCACTCGACGTGTCAGCCAAGTTGACAACACCCGTGCAGTAGCTGCTCGGTGGCGGTTACGACGGCCGGGTCGGAGCAGCGCATCAGCGGCGCAGCGGCGGTGGTGGCCCTTCCCCGACTACGTGGCGGCCGGGAGGGCTTCTGTGAGGCGGTCCAGCCACGTGTAGAGAGCCCGTACGAGTCGGGCGCGGTTCTGGGCGCACCGGGCGGTGCCTTCCAGTGGTGTGGACAGGCGTCCGTCGGCTTCGCACAGGACGGCTTCGGCGAGGGCGCCGCGGCCGTCGCTCTTGGGCAGGGCGGCGGCGTGGCGGCGGACGTTGGCGGCGACGGCTCGGGCGTGCCCGGTCAGCTGGAGGGCGATCTGCTCGTAGTCGCGGGGCGCGAGGTTCGGGTTCTCCCACGCGAGGACGGCGGTGACGAGTGCCTCGTACGGGGCGCGGTCCAGGGGGAGTTCGGCCTCGATCAGGCCGTAGGGGTCGTGGAGCACGGCGTGTGTGTCGCTCACCGGTGCTTCGCCGGGTCGTCCTGGCCGTGGTCGCCGGTGCTGTCGTCCGGGGCCTGGAGGGTGAGGAAGCGGGCGTAGCCGCGGCCGGCGCGGGCCAGCAGTGCCGGGGAGGGCCGGTTGAAGGCGGGCGGCTGGAGGCCGCGGCCTTCCGGTTCGGTGCCGGCGGTTGTGGGGGCGCTCATGGGCACCGCTTTCGTTGCTGGGTGCGTCGGTGTCGTTGGACGCTACGGAGAGCACGGCTGCGGGCTCAACTAGATTGCGGATAATTGCGGAGGTTCACTTCAGGGCGTCGATCGCGGCCCCGATGAGCGCGCGGGCGGCGTCGCCGTAGACGGCCATCTCCGTCAGCGCGGTGAACGCCTTGGCGTAGTCGGCGAGTTCGCGCGGCTGAGTCACCTTGATCTCCGCCGTCAGGGTCTCCACCACGGCCGTGGTGTCGTCGTGGAGGTAGAACGCCTCAAGCGGCCACACGGTGCGCTGCGCGGTGAACGGGATGATCCCGAGCGAGACGGACGCCAGCGGCATCACGGCCAGGAGGTGGCGCAGCTGCCCGCGCATGGCGTCGGGGTCGGCAGTGCGGTAGCGCAGGACGGATTCCTCCATGAGGACGACGTAGCGGTGGCCGCCCTCGTACAGGAAGCGGGAGCGGGCGACGCGGGCGGCGACTGCTTCAGAGACGTCGTTGGGGGTGCCCTGGAAGGTGGTGATCTGCTCCATGAGGGCCGTGGCGAACGCCGGCGTCTGGAAGAAGCCGGGCGGCACGTTGGAGACGTAGACCCGGCAGACGCGGGTCTGCTCGTGCAGGGCGTTCCAGCCCTCCTGGGACTTGCGCATGCCGGTGCGGTGCAGGCGGCGCCACTCCAGGTACATGGAGTCGACGGCGCGGGCGGTGGCGATCAGGTCGTCGGCCTGGTCGTCGGCACCGCACGCCGCGCACCAGGTGCGGATGTCCGCGTCGGAGGGCGCGGCGTCGCCCTTCTGGATGCGGGTGGTCTTCGCCGGGTGCCAGCCGCACCGGGCGGAGAGTTCCTTCCCGGTGAGGCCGGCGTCCTTGCGCAGGTGCTGCAAGCGCACCGCGAGCGCCTCACGGGCTCCTTGGGCGCTGGACGATGGAGAGGCGGGCATAGGCTGCTCAGGGGGCCTGCACGGTGTACTTCTCGTGCGGGATGCCGCGTTCCCACACCGTCTCAAACGCGGCTGCGCACAGCGCGACGGCCGCCGGGTCGACGGTGCGCTCCTTGCCGTCCGTCACCCAGTCGCCGGTGCCGGTGAAGTGGTGGAACTGCACGAGCCGCCCGTCCAGAAGCCAGAAGTCGTTGCCGGGCAGCGCGATGTCGGAGGCGCGGCGGCGGGGCAGCCAGCGCACGTCCTCTCCGGCCTGGAGGTTGAGCGGGGTAATGGCGTGCTCGTAGCGGATGTAGTCGGTAACCGGCTCGGAGACGATCCGCGCCCGGCGCATCACCACGCCGCGGGCGACCGCCTCCTTCACGAGCGGCATCCACTGCGGCCAGAACGAGCGGGCCGGATCGAGGTTCGGGACGCCGGTGCGCAGGAATGCCTCGAAGTCGTCCGCTTCGTCGCCCACCGCGTAGACGTCACGCATCTCCAGGTGGACCGCCGTGTAGTGGGTGTCGGCGAGCAGCTCAGCGAACGTCGCGGTGTTCAGCGCTTGCGTGTTCAGCGGCATCGCACGCCTCCCTCAGAATCGGCACCATGCGAGCGGGAATCCGGATCACCCGCTCGTGCGCGGGGATCCCGGTCTTGTGGCCGGCCACCCACTCGGTGGAGCCGACCAGGGCCTTCAGGAGTCCATCGGCTTCCTCGCCCTGGAGGATCAGGTCCGCGCTCTCCTCTTCCACCCACACCGTGGGCGATCCCTCGCCTCCGGTGTTCGGGTCGATCCCGACGAACCGTAACGTCATGGCACTCTCCCCTGCGACGTGGTTGCGCATAGTTGCGCGCATCGACCGTCCCGCAGACCGAAGAGCCGGTCAAGAGGACCGAGAACGCCGGGGGCTGACCCACGGGTCGCAGAGCGAGCCAGCCCTCACCGGTCAGTTCCTACCGCCGGGGCGGGCGTCCAGCGCCATGCGCAGGCGCCCAGCGACGGGCTGGTACCGCTGGACGAAGCCGGGGTCCTTCATCCGGTCGGATGCGGGCAGTTGCCTGTGCTGGTCGGGCCACCGCTCGCAGAGCGTCCAGCCCAGGGGGCGCAGTCCGGCGCGGTTCATGTCCCGGTCAACGCCCGCCAGGTAGTCCGCGTCGACGGGCAGCTCGCCGTTCGACTGCCAGATCACCCCGTCCAGTTGGATGGGCAGGCTCGGGAAGCCGAAGAGGAAGCCCAGGCAGCGCTCCCGCAGAACCGCCGCGCTCTGCTCGGGACTCAGTGGAACGCCACTCTCTTCGCCTCCGGGCCCGGGGAGCGCGGTCCTGCAGTCGGCGTCCGGGAAGATGGCGATCTCACCGAGAACCACGTGCACCGTCGCGCTCTCCCGTGTGCCGTTCGGAAACTCATCGCTGCTGCTCGGAGTGGGTCTGGCGCGCCACGACGGCTTACTGGAACCCTGTCCGGGTGGTTGTCTCACTGATGTACCAGGTGGCACGGAAGCTACTCGCGGTCCCGGCGGTGCTGCTGCGTCGAGACGCGGCCAAAGACGCCGAACTGCTGGTGCTGCGGCATGAGAACGCGGTGCTGCGCAGGCAGCTCACGGGCCCGGTGCGGTACGAGTCTGCGGACCGACTGTGGTTCGCGGCGCTGTCCTCGCTGTTCCCCCGACGTCGGTGGGCGCAGGTGTTCCCGGTGACGCCCGGGACCTTGCTTGTGTGGCACCGCAGGCTGATCGCCCGGAAATGGGACTACAGCAGGCACCGGAGCAAGCCCGGGAGGCCGCCAACGGCGAGCGCGGTGAAGGCGCTGGTGCTGCGGCTGGCCAAAGAGAATCCGCGCTGGGGCTGCCGTCGGATCCAGGGAGAGCTTGCGCGCCTGGGCCACTCGGTCGGTGCGACGACGGTCTGGAAGATCCTGACGGCGGCCGGCATTGAACCGGCTCCGCGCCGTGGCAGCCCGACGTGGCGGGGGCGTTGTCACGTTGTTGGGTGTGCGGGTGTCTGACGGTGTGTCGAGGTGTGGTGGGCCCGCGGTTCTGGCCTGTTTTCAGGCCGTGGTGGGCA
>NZ_JBFAKH010000164.1:0-7789 GCF_040655635.1 Streptomyces sp. NPDC050388 | reverse complement strand
CGCCGAGGGATCCAGCGCCGGTGCGACCGTGAACTGGCTCTCCAACTTCGCGGTGAGCCTGGTGTTCCTCCCCCTGATCTCGGCCATCGGGGAAGCGTCCACCTTCTGGATCTTCGCCGCGATCTGCGTCCTCGGCGTGGGGTTCGTCGCCCGGTTCGTCCCCGAGACGCGGAGCCGTCACGCCGACGAGGTGGGTGCGGACCTGCACCGGCGGTGGCGCGTGCCGACGGCGTGAACGAACGCCGGGGCCGGGCTACGCGCCGTGCTCCGGACGGCCCGTTTCCGGGGTGACGGCGAAGAGCGCGGCGTCGTCCTGGAGACGTCCCCCGGTGTGCCGGGAGACGGCGGAGAGGACGGCGTCGAGTACCGCGTCCGGATCGGGCGGGAAGTGCCGGGACAGCGCCGGGACGGGGTCGAAGAAGACCCCGTCCGCGTCGCGGGCTTCGTTGATGCCGTCGGTGTACAGCACCAGGGTGGCCCCGACGGGCAGGTCGAACAGGTCGACCGGGACCTCGTCGCCGGCGCCGAGAACACCAAGGCCCAGCGGCAGCGCCGACGTGGCCGGTTCCAGCGGGAGCACCTTGCCGCCGTGGACCAGCAGCGGCGCCGCGTGGCCCCGGTTGGCGACGCGCAGCACGGAGGAGTCGGGCGGCAGCTCCGCGACGACGGCCGTGGCGAACGACTCGGCCTCCGCTCCACTCGCGTGTCTGCGGCGCTACCCATCACCTGCTCCGAACCAGACTGTGGGCTGCACCGAGTTTCGTAGAGTCCGCGATCGTGTGATCAAGCGGTCTGCGGGGCTTCCTCCAGGCTCGCCCAGTACGCCTGCTCGTACTCGTCGAGTGGGACGCAGCCCAGGGCGGAGTGGAGTCGTTCACCGTTGTACCACGCAACCCACTGGAAGACGGCCCGCTCGACCTCGTCGAAGCCCCGCCACGGGCCCTGATGCTCGATCAGTTCGGCCTTGAACGTACCGTTCAGGGCCTCGGCCATCGCGTTATCATACGAGTCTGCGACCGAGCCGAGGCTCCGACCTCCGCCAGTCGCTCTGTGTAGCGACGACCGATTGAATCCGCCTATCGGCCGTCCTTGCTGATGGCCATGTGCCGCGGGTCGCGGGCCACCGCGACCTGGGTGAGCTCGGTGCGGGACTCCAGGTCCACGATGGACACCGTGTTCGACCCGGAGTTGGACACCAGCAGGTACCGCTCGCCCGGCACGAGGCCCAGGCCACGCGGGCCGGAGCCGACGGTGATGCGGGCGGCCTCGCGGCGGGTCAGCGCGTCCAGCTCGGAGACCGTGTTGGTACTGGTGTTGGACACGAAGTCACGGCCATTACAGGTAAACTTCACACTGCCTCGCGGGGCGTTGCCGACCGAGATCTCCTTGCGGACCTCGTGCACGGAAGGCCCGTCCTTGCGGATCACGGTGATCTGCCCGGTGTCGGTGTCGGTGTCGGTCAAGTAGATCTCAACGGTCACCTCGTTGTCTCCAACTGTTGATGTCCGCCACTGGCCGCGGCGGCTGAGATTGCCCGAGCGACGCTACGTGCCGCATCCGCTAATGGTCCATGCCATTGAGAAGCCTGACTGAAACGCGTGTGCTTGACAGCCAGGAGGGCCCAGCCGGAGGCACTGGCCGTGCATGACGCAGGCCGCACTGGACGGCCAGTGCCGCTGTCAATCTCGTTGCCTGGCAGTTCACTTGGCGGCCGAGGCAATCGCACGGCGATGCTTCTCACCCCTCGCCCCGTGAGGGCCGAACCGTCTACCTCATGACGCCCCTGGCACACAGACTCAGAACCGGGTGGCCAAAAGGGCCATGCTTCGGCCAATGGCAGCTGCGGACGGAGGTCGCGAAGGCGCTCACAGCCGAGGTCCCAGGCTTTGGTAGCGTCGGGTCTGGTCGATCGCGCTGTTCGCGAGCGAGGTCGACCATGCGCTCGCGGCGCCGGTTGTTGATCGCGTCGACCCGGAGGACCGTCAGGGCCCGGTCGACGCCGAGCTCGCCGGCGCGGGCCATGAACGGCGGCCACCGAGCGTGACTCATCCCCGTCCCTCCACCAACCCCGACTCCCAGGCCCAAGCCGCGATCTCCACGCGGTTGCGGGCGGACAGCTTCGTCTGAACATTTCCGAGGTGGGTCTTCACCGTGCCCACCGAGATGGTCAGCTTGTCGGCGATCTCGGCGTTCGTCAGGCCTCGGGCGACCAGGCGCACCAGGTCCTTCTCCCGCTCGGAGAGTGCGGTGTGCGGCTCGCGCGGAGCGGGCGCGGCGCTGTTGAGCTGCCGCAGCAGTCGGACCGTGATCGCCGGGCTCACCAGGGCCTCGCCGGAGGCGGCCGCCCTGATGGCCTCGACGAGCAGGGCGGGGCCCGAGTCCTTGATGAGGAAGCCGGAGGCGCCTTGGGTCAGGGCGCGTTGTACGTACTCGTCGTCGTCGAACGTCGTGACCACCACGACCTTCGGTGGGTTCACCGTCCCGGGACGCGTCAGTCTGCGCAGCGCCTCCAGGCCGTCCATGCGCGGCATGCGGATGTCCATCAGGACGACGTCCGGGCGGTGGAGCTCGGCGAGTTCCACGGCGTGGACCCCGTCCGTGGCCTCCCCGACGACGTCGATGTCGTCCTCCGCCTCGAGGATCATCGCGAACCCGGCGCGCACCATGGCCTGGTCGTCGGCGATCAGTACCCGGATCGTCACGAAGCCGCCGCCCCTGCCGTGGCCGTCCCGGCCGCCGACACCCCGGCCGTCGACACCGGAAGCGTCGCCTCCACGCCCCAGCCGCCGCCTGTCACCGGCCCCGCCTGCACGCTTCCGCCGATCAGGCCCACCCGCTCGGCCAGCCCATGCAGCCCGAAGCCGCCATGCGAGACGTGACGCGGCCGTCCGTCGTCGCTGACCCGTACGGTCAGCCGGTCCTCCGAGCGGCTCACCCGTACCCGTACCTCCGTACAGGCTTGGGCGTGTTTGCGTACGTTGGTGAGGGCCTCCATCACCACCCGGTGCGCCGTGGTGGTCACCTCCACCGGCAGATCGTCGACGGCCCCCTCAAGGTCGAGCCTGGCCCGCGCGCCACCCACCGCCGAGAACTCCTCGACCAGCGACCGCATCTCGTCGATCCCCGCCAGCGGCGTCACCGCCACCTCCCCGTCGGCGTCGCGCAGCATCCCCACCATGTGCCGCATGGAGGTCAGCGCCTCCGAGCCGGCCTGTTCGATCCGCCGCAGCGCGGGCGGCACGAGTTCGGGGCGGCGGTCCGCGACCGCCTGGGCGCCCTGCGCCTGTACGACGATGCCGGTCACGTGGTGGGCGACGAAGTCGTGCAGGTCCCTGGCGAACTCCGTCCGCTGTTCGAGACGCAGCGCCGCCGCCTGCCGTCGCCGGTCCACCAGGAGCAGCCGCGTCCCGAGGCCGACGCCCAGCGCCGTGACCGCGGCCAGCGCGAAGAGCAGCGCCATGATGATGGTGGACTGCCGCACCGAGACCGCCACCGGCCGCAGCACGATGGCCGTGCACAGCACGGGCACGGCCGCCACCACCCACGAGGGCGTCCCCCGCCGGGCGACGACCAGCAGGAGCCACACCAGCGCCGCCGGTTCGGCGAATCCCATGGCCTGCGAACCGACCACCATCTCCATGTGCAGCCACACCGAGAGGCAGAGCGAGACGACCGCGAGCGCGCAGGCCGCCATCGGCAGCGACCGGTCCCCGTCGAACCGGGACGAGGCAATGGCCACTCCGACGGCCAGCAGGGCGCCGAGCAGCTTGGTGGGGCCGTGGTCCTCGATCCAGTAGAAGCCGGCCAGCAGGTCGAGGAGGACGAGGCCGGCCAGGGCCGCGACCAGCAGCACCCATGACGGGGCGGGCAACAGCCGCGTACGTCCGTTCCCCCGCGTGACCGCGGGTGCGGTCGCCCCGGTCGCCACCTCCGTCACGTCCTTCACCTCTCTCGGCTTGCTCAACATCCCGCCACGATCTCGCACACCCGAGATCTCTCGCACCGGCCGAAAGTCGGAGCCTGCCGCGCATGATCTGTCTTTCGCCCGATACCCCGCGGGCGGCGGCCGAGCAGAGTTGTGTCCACCGGAAGCGGCGTAACCCTCCCTGGCACCTGACACGGAAGTACGTCGCCACCACGGCCAACGCCACCGTAGTGCGGACCCTCGAAGGTCCCCCACGGCCCCCCACCACGTACAAGGAGCCACCCACCCATGGACCACGCGACGATGCACCTGGGAAACGGACCGGGATCGCGGTGTCCCGCAAGGACGTCCCCGCAGTCCCCCGAGCCCGCGATCGAGGCCCACGGGCTCGGCAAGAAGTACCGGCGGGGCTGGGCCCTGCGCGACGTCTCCTTCCGGCTGCCGACCGGGCGGGTCTGCGGCCTCGTAGGACCCAACGGCGCCGGCAAGAGCACGCTGATGGGCCTGGCCACCGACATGATCCGCCCGACGGCCGGCGCGCTGCGGATCTTCGGCGCGGCCCCGGGTTCGACGGAGGCGGTCCTGCGCACCGCGTTCCTCACCCAGGAGAAGCCACTGTTCCGGCGCTTCACCGTGGCCGAGACGCTGCGGCTCGGCCGCGAGCTGAACCCCCACTGGAACCAGGGGATCGCCGAGGGCGTCGTCCGCGCGGGCCAGGTGCCGCTGGCGGCGAGGATCGGCACGCTGTCCGGCGGTCAGCGCACCCGCGTCGCCTTCGCCCTGGCCTTCGGAAAGTGCCCTGACCTGCTCATCCTCGACGAGCCGATGGCCGACCTCGACCCGCTGGTCCGCCGCGAGCTCATGGCCACGCTGACGGCGGCGGCAGCCGAACGCGGCACGACGGTACTGATCTCCTCGCACATGCTCGCCGAGCTGGAACACATCTGCGACTACCTCCTCGTCGTCGCGAACGGCGGCCTGCGTCTCGCGGGCGAGGTGAACGAACTACGGGCGGCACACGCCCTGTTCGCGGTTCCGCCGGGCACCTCGTTCCCGGCCGGGAGCCCGCACCGGGTCATCGGTTCCGAGTCTCCCGGCGTCGAGGGCCGACCCGGCGTCCTCGTACGGCTCGGCGCCCCGATCCAGTACGGCGGACAGGCCGAGCCGCCCACTCTGGAGGAGCTGCTGCTCGCCTACCTGCGCTCACCCGACACGCCCCCGCTGATCGCCCCCGGCGCCCAGGTCGGCGACATCCACGACATCCTCACCCGCGACCGGCAGGAGGCTGTGACCGCATGACCACGCTCACCCACGACCCGGCCCGTACGGCCCCCGACGCACGCCCTGCACGCAAGGGCCCCCGATTCGGCGGCCTGATCTGGCTGGTCTGGCGCCAGCACCGTGCGGCGTTCTGGACCCTACTCGCCCTGACGCTCCTGACGACGCTGGCCATGATCTACCTGCGCGGTCAGCTGACGGACCACCTCGCCACGTCCCCCCGGAAGAGCCTCCCGCCCGACATCGAGAAGTACACCGGCCGCCTGTTCAGCGTCGGAAGCTACCTGGGCTACGCCCCCATCCTGGCGGGTGTCCTGATCGGCGCCCCGTTGATCGCGGGCGACCTGGAGTCCGGCACCGCAAAGCTGGTGACCTCGCAGTCCGTCAGCCGCCTCCGCTGGCTCACCACGAAGCTCGCGATGCCCGCCGCGCTGATCGCCCTGTCCACCACCGTGCTGGGCGCTGTTTTCACTTGGTGGTGGAACCCGGTCAGGAGCCGTGCCGACAACCTGGAGTGGACGAGCAGCGCGTTCTTCGACGTCACGGGGGTCCTGCCGGCGGCCTACGCCCTGCTCACCTTCACCGTGGGTGCGGCGATCGGCATGCTCCTGCGACGCACGCTGGTGTCGATGGTGGTCACACTCGGCACAGTGGTGGCGATCGGCTTCATCTGGGACCGCTTCCGCCTGAACCTGGGCCATGTCCTGTCGGTCACCACCCACAAGGGCGTAGGCCCCGACGCCCGGCAGCCGGAACTGCCCGCCGGTGCGGTGCAACAGGGCCAAGGCACGTACTTCCTCACCGACTCGGGAGCCCGCCTGGACTGGACGACGTGCCTGGACAAGATGGAGAACACCGCCCGCACGTCCTGCCTGGAGTCGAAGCACGTCATCGGCTACGCGGCCGACTACCTCCCGGCCTCCCAGATGCAGCCGATGCAGTGGCTGGGAGCAGTCATCATGCTCACAGCCACCGCGGCCATCGTCACGTTCATCCTCGTGTGGGGACGGAAGCGGCTCTTGTGAACCGTAGGCCCTGCAGGCCCCGTCGCTACCTCCTCGTCCGACTCCGAGTCCGATCTGGCTTGGCTCGCCGCGGTCACGGTTCCGTGAACGGCTCTGCCAGTGCAGGGAGCGCGGCTTTGAGGAGGGGCGGGACCTTGAGGACGTGGTTACGTATCTGGCTGCGGCGTGACGGGCGCTGGACACGGCTCAGTTCACGATCATTGCCACGGGGTTGCAGCACTGCCTGATCGGACACGACCGTTGCCTGTGACTGGGAGCAGATGCGTACCGGGTTGAGAAACTGTTCCTTTCTTTGGCCCGAGCTCATGGTGTCCCGCGCCGGATTGCCTGGTTCAGGTGAGGACGTCGATGAGCATGAAGGCGGCCCCGGCCAGCAGCACGACGGCGAAGGTACGTTGCAGCAGAGTCCCAGTGAGCGATTCTGTCGGGGATCTTGAGGTTCCCAGGTGGAACGGCGTGGTCATCGGGCAGGCTCGGCTTGGTTCCGAAGGTCGACTGCCGTACATACGAGGTGAGCCGGTGTCCCTCCGTCCCCGCTCTGGCGAGCAAGTTCCGCCCTCGACTGCGCGGGTGGCGCGGGCAAGCAATCCGAAGGGCACGACGGCGATGTGGGTGAGAGACCGGCTGGACGGGCTGTGGCACGACGAGGACTTCGACGACTGGTATCCACGGGACGGGCGGCCTGGCCTGTCTCCGGCCCAGCTCGCCACGGTGAGCATGCTGCAATTTCTGCTGAACCTGTCGGACCGTCAGGCGGCCGAGGCAGTGCGCTGCCGGATCGACCCCCGACGCCTGCACGAGCTCCAGGCCCGCAACCGCGCCGATCAGCAGGACCCGCAGTGGCAGCGGCTCTATGCCTCACGCTCCGGCGTCGAGGGCACCATGAATGAGCTCGTCAACGGCCATCGGATGCGCCGCTGCCGCTACCACGGCGTTGCCAAGGCCCATGTCCAGCACGTCCTGACCGCGATCGCCGTCACCATCGAACGCCTCAGCACCCAGGAACCGGAAGACGCCGCCTACCGTCCCCCGTTCACCGACGGCATTCCAGCGGTACCTCGACGACAACGAATTGCCCCGGCCCCGCTGGTGGCGCCAAGGACAATGATCAAAAATTCTAAAGATCCCCGACAGAATCAAGCTCAGCCACATCGGTCCGGGGCTCGGCATATCTGGTGCTCGCCCCGCCGGTGCACGTGTCTCCAGCCCTCCACGAGCGCATGGCAAGTCGAACGGGTCATCGGAGCGGCAACCGGACGGACCTGCCTGCGGTGTTGAGCGCATCATGGCCAGCAGGCCATCGCGCCGCGGTGGCGAGTGCTCAGGTTGCGTCATACGGTGAGCGAGGAAGCGTTCCCGCGGGCACTCGATGGGGTCGGCGCCAGGGCGCCGATCAGGGCCATCGTCCAGCCAGAGGCGGCTCCGCTGCCCGTCACGTGCTTGGTCTCCGCTTGGGATCAGGGCTTCGTCGGTGATCGTCAGGAAGGGGCGCGTGCCATGCGCGCACACTCCCAGGACCCGGTGCCCCAGCCGGTGCTGTCCCCACTGACGAACGCGGCGA
>NZ_JBFAKH010000163.1:0-7850 GCF_040655635.1 Streptomyces sp. NPDC050388 | reverse complement strand
TGCCCCTTGTACGACGGCGACGCGGATGACACGAGCAAATCCCTCACCGGCACGATCAACTCCAAGATCATCCCAGGCCGGTCAGCCAACGTGACAACGCCGCACCGAGTCCTACCGCTTCCAGGCCACCGAGTCCGAACGGCAGAACACAGCGCGGTGAGCAGACGGGATGATCCACGGCAGTGCCCCTCAGTAGGCTGAGGCGCTGACCAAAGGAGCGCCGCACATGAGTTTCCGCCTGAAGGCGATCACCCGCGAGGAGCACCTGGCCTTCGTTACGGCCCAGCCCTCGGTGAGTCACATGCAGGTTCCCTCCTGGGGGGATGTGAAGCCGGACTGGCGGGCGGAGAGTCTGGGCTGGTTCGACGGCAGCGACCGTCTCGCCGGCGTGGGACTGGTGTTGTTCCGGCCCTTGCCGAAGCTCAAGCGGTACCTTGCGTATCTGCCTGAAGGACCGGTGATTGACTGGGCTGCACCGGATCTTGAGCAGTGGCTGGAGCCGATGCTCGCCTACCTCAAGGCCCAGGGTGCGTTCTCGGTGAAGATGGGCCCGCCTGTCGTCGCCCGCCGCTGGAGTGCGGAGGCCGTCAAGGCTGCGATCGCCGACCTGCAGGCCAGGCGGCTGCGGGATGCCGAGGCCACCGCGCACGAGCCGCGGGCTTTCGACGTCGCAGACCGGCTTCGGCGGATGGGCTGGCAGCAGACCGAACCCGACAGCGAGGATGGCTTCGCCGCCGGTCAGCCGCGCTATGTCTTCCAAGTCCCGTTTGCCGGACGGTCGCTGGAGGATGTCCAGCGAGGCCTCAACCAACAGTGGCGCCGCAACATCAAGAAGGCAGAGAAAGCAGGTGTCAAGGTCGTCCTCGGCGGCTACGACGATCTGCCCGCCTTCTACGACATCTACGTCGAGACCGCCGAACGTGACCGGTTCATCCCCCGTCCTCTGACCTACTTCCAGCGCATGTGGACCGCGCTCACGGCCGAGGATCCCAACCGCATGCGCCTCTACCTCGCCCACCACGAGGGCGAGGTGCTCGCGGCGGCGACCATGCTGACCGTCGGTGAGCACGTCTGGTACTCCTACGGTGCCTCCACCAGCCGAAAGCGCGAGGTCCAGCCGAACAACGCCATCCAGTGGCGGATGATGTCCGACGCCCATGAGCTCGGCGCGAGTATCTATGACTTCCGAGGCATCACCGACACCCTGGACGAGAGTAACCACCTGCTGGGCCTGCTCCGGTTCAAGGTCGGCGCTGGCGGCCAGGCCGTGGAATACCTCGGCGAGTGGGACTTCCCCCTCAACAAGTTCCTGCACAAGGCCCTCGACCTCTACATGTCCCGCCGCTGAGTTCGAAAGGCCGCAGAACTTCACAGCCCGAGAGGACCTGGGACCGCCAAGCTACCGGCACCCCGGCCACCAGGGACTCAGACACCCCGCGCCCTATCGCCACCGCATCGGAAGTCACCCAATAGAGGTGGCTCCCGATCTCGTTGCCGATCATGGACCTGTGCCGCATCCATCCTCTTCCCGGATGGAGCAACGCGGCTCTCGTCCCCGTTGCCGCAGCGGCTCCCGTTCACCCTGCCGAAAACACCCACGGGGATGGTCCTTCCGCCTCTGGACCCCGAAGAGGTGGTCGAGCTGCTCCCCGCACCCGCGGGGATGATCCCGCCGGCACGTCCGGCGCGCCCAGCTCGAGTGCCGTCTACCCGCAGCCGGGCCACTCACACAGTCCCGACCCGGCACGGGAACTCACCGAGCCGTGCGCCCCGTACGGTCGGTTGGCTGTCCGGGGCCGCCCTGGCGGGCGCAGTCCCGGGTAGGTCGCGGCCATCTGGCGGGTGGTTTCGGGCGTCAGCCGTGGTAGCCGATGTAGCCGTTGCCGTCCCGGTCATGGTCGCGCTTGGTGTAGGAGTGCACGTCCGCGCGGCTGCCGGAGGGCTTGTACAGGTAGATGGTGTCCTTGTCGTTGTTCCACAGGAAGTTGCAGTTGTCGCGGTAGACCACGTTCTTGGCGTCGGAGTCGGTGCCGTGGCCGCCGCGCAGCTTGATGTAGTCGCCGGGCTGCAGGTAGTGGTTGGCGGTGAAGGCGAAGCGGTTGCCGGCGGCGTCCTTGACGACGTAGCCCTTGAGGTTGACGGTCGCCGAGGACGAGTAATTCTTGATCGTCAGGTATTCCTCGTCGGTGTTGCCCGTAGAGCAGCTGTTGGAGTCCCGGCCGGGGGCGTCGTACTGGATGCCGCGGACCTTCAGGGCCGAGCTGTACTCGGCGGCCTGAGCCGACACGGCGGGAACGAGGGCGGCCAGGGTGCCGGCGGTGACGGCGGCGGCCAGGACGGAACGCGTACGCACGAGGATGCTCCCCCACAGTTGAACGAATAGTGCTGCATGTGAAGGACCGGTAGGGAGCCGTCCTGGTTGCACGGGAAACGGCCCGTCACCCGTTCGGGTGGCTCGGTCCGGACCGTCCTCGGTCCGGTGGGGGGGGCTCGGATTGTGGTGGTGTCCTGGGGTTTCGCCGATCGCCTGAGGGAGGTGGTCTCGTACTCGACGGGCCGGGCGTGGCGTATCTCACCGGGCAGTCGGCGATGCCGCTACCCGTCGGTCCCCTCGGCGGTAACGAGCCCGGCCGGAAAGAGCGCCTTCCCGGGCCGGCCGGGGGCATCGGCTCGGGCTTGGCCAGGTGGGTCCTCGGTGCTGGACAGGCCGGTCGTCGATCCGATCAGGGCGTCGTCGTGGCGTCGCCGACCCGGCCGGTCGACGTGGCGCTCCGCCCTACCGTCGCGCTCGTGGGTGCGGGCGAGAGGCTGCCGGGCCGCCGGTTCTGTGCCTGCCGCACGGCCGGTGGCTGTCCGGTGCCTCCCAAAGACGGCTTGCCGGGTCAGCGGTTGACCCGTTTGGGGTGACGTTGCCTGCGGCGATGCGGGGCTTGGACACCGATCTCGCATCCCGGCTCGCCACGAACGCCGGGCTCAGGATGTGCCCTCGGCCTCGGCGTCGTGGTCGCCCCCGGCCATTTGGTCCCGTGTCATGTCAAGGAAGCGCCGGATGGCTTCGACCGGCATATCGAGTCCCTCGGACGCGGACTGCTCGTCGCCGAAGACCTGCACTGCCTCGGTGACGGCCACGGCCAGTTCGACCTCTGCCTTGCGGACCTTGGCCTCGGCCTTGTCCACGGTGTCGACCACCGCCAGCTGACGGCGCTGCCTCTCCTGGAGTCTCTGCTTACGGGAGAGGGTTTTGTCAGGGTTCTGCACAGTCATGACCAAGATCATAATCAGTCGGGTGCACGCCCATGAAATCGGCAACTCACCCGCATGACCGGGACGTTCACGATTCGAAGGCTCAGCACCGGCAGCCCAGTGAAGCTGTTGCTCAACATAGGTGCGGCGCCGGGGCGTTGTCACGCTGACGGCGGATGCCTGTCGATGGGGCGGTCAGGTTGAGTGGTGACCTTCTCGGGCGGCATGCTCACGTTTTGCCGGTACGACCATTCCCCCCACACGAGCGGCGCACTCGGAAAACAGCCGACTGCGCCCCCAGCCCGGCCGCTATCCACAAGGCATGTTCACTGCTGTGCTGCGCGGCCTGGCCGCCGTCTCCCTCGCCGCCCTGCCCCTCGCCGTCATCCCGCCCGCACACGCCGCAGAAACCCTCCCCCTGGCCGAAGCCGTCGCCGGCCTCCCCGTGGACGTCGAAAACCGCGACGGCTACACCCGCGACGCCTTCCGCCACTGGAACGCCGGCGACGATCCCGCCGACGGCTGCAACACAAGGTCCGAAGTCTTGATCTCCGAGGCCGTCGAGCCGCCCACGGTCGGTCCCGGCTGCCGCCTGACCGGCGGGACCTGGTGGTCGTACTACGACCAGACCTGGGTGACCTCCGCGTCCGGACTGGACATCGACCACATGGTGCCGCTCGCGGAAAGCTGGGACAGCGGAGCCTCCGCCTGGACGGCAAAACGCCGTGAGGCGTACGCCAACGACCAGGGCTCACCGACCAGCCTGGTGGCCGTCACCGCCCGCTCGAACCGGAGCAAAGCCGACCACGATCCGGCAAAGTGGCTGCCGCCCGCCGCTGAGGTGCACTGCCGGTACGTCGCCGAGTGGGTGGGCACCAAACTCCGCTGGGCCCTCACGGTCGATGAGATTGAGGTCGCGGTCCTGCGCGACGCGGCGGCCGGCTGCCCCGAGCAGACGGTGACGTACGAACCCGCCGTCTGACATCCATCTCTCCCCGCCGCCCGGGCGGCGGGGCCCGCCGGGGCGCTCGCCGACGCCCACCGGGCCGGAAGTTCACCCGAGGGGGTTTCCCACTCCCCCGCAGGGACGGGGCGGCCTGCGGCATGCTCGATCGTGCACACGCGGTCACGCTGTGCAGCAGGACGCGAGGGAGGGTGACACCCGTGACGTGGCAGACGGACGAGTTCGGCACGTCCCACGAGGGCTTCGTCGGTGCGGTCCTGGCCGACGGCAGCGAGCCGAAGCCGGTCGTCCTGGACATCGGCAGCGGAGCCAACGTGGACCGGACTCGTGAGTGGTGGGCCTATACCGGCCAGTGGGGCCTCCCGAAGGCGGCCGGCTACCGGGCAGCGTGTGCGTGCGGCTGGCGCGGCCAGAGCCACCCCGTCGACTGGGAACAGGTCGACGACGGCCGCCTGGACGAGGTGAACGTCTCCGCCGCGCACGACGACTGGGCCGCACACATCGACACCGTCACCCGCCAGGCCGTCCCCCTCCCCGACGAGCTCACCGACACCCTCGGCCGGCTCGAGGACCAGCTCGCCCGGCTCGCCGACCAGGCACCCGTGGCAGCGCTGCGCGCCGTGGGCGAACTGGAACGGCTCACCCGCAACGTCGGCCACCAGGCCGCCCACGCCGCCGAAGACGACGGGCTCGCACCCGAGACGGTCGGGCGGGCCCTGGGCATCAGCGCCGGCGCCGCCCAATCCCGTCTGGCCGGCTACCGCCTGCGCAACTGACCCGCACGGCGCGTACACGGTGCGCCGGTCGGCGAGCGGCGCGGTCAGAACGCCTGGGCGGTGCGTGGACGCGGACCTCGCGGACGGAAGCGGTCCAGGTAGTAGGCCAGGCGGGTACCACGTCCGTCCGGGCTGCCAGCGGTACGGGCGGCGGTGACGGCTGCCCAGCACACGGCCACCGCTTCCTTGAAAAAAGCGGGCGCCTCGTGGTCGGTGCCGGTGACTTCCACCAGCAGCCGCTCCGGCTCCGGCACTCCATCCTTCCCGGGGCTGCCCTCGCCGGGGCCCTTTGGCACGGGCCGGTTGGGCAGACTGCCGGTCGCGTCCCTCTCTGGTGCGGCGGAGCACCGAGACCCGTGAGCCGCGGGTCCGGTCCGGGCCGGAGAGGACGCGGCCAGGATGATCTCCAGGTGTTCGGCGAAGTCCGGTCCGGGCACGGGAATTTCGAGGTCGGGGTGGCGGTGGTAACCGATGGCGACGGCGGTGGCGACGAAGTCGATGACCGCCGTCGCGGTCTGCGTGTGCCGACGCGGGGCGGCGTGGTGGAGGCGGGTCAGGATCCGCAGGACGGTGGGGATGCTGGTGTCGGCGGTGACCATGCGGTACGCGGGAGCGTCCGACCATGTGGTATCGGCGCGGTCCTCGTGCGCGTCGGCGCCCGCCTGGGCCCGCCACAGGGCGGCGGCGTGGGTGTCGCCGTGGGCGAGGTGTTGCAGGTAGAGGCAGTAGGAAGCGGGTGCGTCGTCGGCGCCGGCGGCGTACTGCCACCAGAAGCGGGCGCCGTCGGTGGCGCCGGCGAGCTGCAGGACGCAGCCGAGGATCCAGGCGGCGCGCGGCTGCGGTAGTTGGTCGGTGAGGAAGTCGGCGAGCTGTTCGGCGGTGCAGCGGGCGACGACCGCCTCGCACAGGGCGGCAAGGCTCTGCGCGGCGCAGTCGTCGGCGAGCTCCGGTCCATAGTCCTCCCACGGCCAGAGGGTGTCTTCGGCGAGCGCGTACACGGCCATGTCGTCGTAGGGGACGACGTCGGGGGGGATGTGGGAGCCGTCCAGCAGCAGGGACTGGGCGAGGAGGTCGTCGATGGTGCTCAGGGTGATCACTCCTGGGTGTCGGTGTGGGGGTACAGGCCGTTCAGCGCCCCTCGGGCGTGGTGGTCCAGGGTGTGGGTGATGGCCTGGGTCAGGCCGACGATGCCGGGTATGGCATCCGGGTGGATGCCGCACAGGTAGCGCAGGACGGTGACGTCCATCTGGTCCGGCGGCAGGCAGGCGATCGCGTCGAAGAAGGCGGCTTGCCGGTCGATGTGGGCCATGCGCTCGGCGAGGTCGTCGATCCTGGCCTGGGCGGCGGTGTGAAACGCCGCTGCCCGCAGGTCCGGGTGCCCGTCTTTCTGGAAGGCGCGCGCCATGACTTTGGAGCGCAGCAGCTGCCAGGCGTGGCGGGGCGTGTCCGGGCTGGTGGTCGCCTCGTTCCAGTTCAGCCAAAGGATGTCGAAGGTCTCCCCGACGACGCGCCGGGCGCGCTGGTCTGCCTGCAGGAAGGCGCGGGCGTAGGCGGTGTAGGGGCGGTGCATGGCCTGCGTGAAGCCGAAGTGGGCTGTGGGCGGCTGTTCGGGGCCCAGCGGCTGCACGGCGTGGATGCCGTTCTTGATCCAGGCTGGGTCCTTCTCTGCTTCCCGGGCGGCCGCGCTCCACAGTCGGCGTACCGGCCACGGGGGGAGGTCCAGGGCTTTCACCACGCTGTAGGTGATCTCCCAGCCGGGGTAGTAGCCCTTGCCCCGGAGGAGTTCGGACAGCCGGGTCTTGGAGTAGCCGGAGCGGCTGACGAGTTCGTCGAGGGTCAGGCCGCTTGCGGCGAGCCGGCTGCGGACCGGCTCCAGCCACGTTCGATGTGTCACGCCGGCGTCGTCGCAGATCGGTTCCGGCGGGCGGCCCCGGCGGCTGGGGGGATCGCCTCCGGGCTGCTCGGGGACTTTCGGCGCCTTCACCGTGACGGCTCCTCACGGGCGGCCGCCGGATCGGATACCGGTGGGACTGCCGCCGTGTTCTGCCGCCTGTCCGTGCCGTGGAACGCCGTGACGATCTGCTGGATGAGGAGTCCGAGCGAGGGCAGCAGCGCGGCTACGGCCGCGAGGTGCCCGAGCACGGTCATCACCGTGCTCCATACGAGGACCGCGGCCAGCACGGCTACGGTCATCACCTGCCTGCTTGTCATCGCACCGTCCCTGAAGAGAAGAACCGGGGGTCTGGAAGGAGGCTCCTCCACAGCGGTGCTGAAGCGCCGTGGAGGAGTAGGACGACAGCATGGAGCGCCCGGGGCTCACGACTCAACGTGATCATGAAGTTACGGAACAATGACCCCGCGCCACCCGCACGGCTCGGCAGACCGCTGCGCCATGACGGCCCCCCGCACTGGCAAATCATGTCCGAATGAACGCTTTTGACGGCAAGAACGTACTTCCCGTTGCGTCACGCGCCGGAGAGCGCACCATAGAACTGCGCGCCTTCTCCGGCGCCGCACCTTCCTTGTCTGGAAGGCCGCGCGGCCCCCTTGTGCTGAGAGAACCACCGAAGGGGACCGCCCCGCTTCCGTCCAGCCACCCACGCGCTGGGCGGAAGCGGCATCACCGGCACTGCGGTGCTCGAGCCAGCCCCTCAGCCGCCACCGACAGCGTCGGTCTACCTGCGGCCCACCCGGCTTGCCCGCGCCGCCGGTTCGGGCTTGCCCGAATCAGGCGCGGAGGCCCCCCACCTCTGCTCCGGCTCACCGCTCTTCCTAAGAGGTCCTAACAGAGTGCTCGGACGCGCCGGTGCAGGATGAGGCAGACAGCCAACTGCAGGAAGGCGTCATGGATGTCGTCCCGGCGCTCC
>NZ_JBFAKH010000162.1:0-8108 GCF_040655635.1 Streptomyces sp. NPDC050388 | reverse complement strand
GTCGAGGACGCGGAAGGCTGCCTTCTCCCGCAGCGGGCGCCGGCCGACCTGGACGAGGAGAGCGGGCGCGGACTGCTGTCGGACCCCGCTGTGCGACCAAGGACTCGGCCGCAGAAGCCGCCGGCGGTGGCAGGGTGGACAACGGCGCGCGGGGGTCCAGCGCGCACCACCGAGATCCGAGATCAGCGAGAAGCCGTGACCGCGAACGCAGCCACCGTCACCGCTCCTGTCGCCGCCCCCGGTGTTCGTACCGGCGGCCCCCGGGAGGACGGCCCGGACATCCTCGAGCACATCATGGGATGGGTTCTCGTAGTGGTCGTCGCGATGCTCGTGACCCGGCTCAGAATGCTCTGACCTGACCAGGGAGGCGACCTGACATACTGCGGAGGTCCGCCCCCGCAGGAAACCTGGGTCAAGATTGAACATCAGTCAGCAGCCTGCCGTGCGCCCCGGCGCGCGCAGTACCGAGCGTTCGCTGGCACGCCGTGCCGAACTCATCGCCATCGGGCGAAAACTGTTCGCCGACACGTCGTACGACGCGCTCTCGATGGACGACATCGCACGTCAGGCGCGTGTCGCCAAGGGGCTGATCTACTACTACTTCCACTCCAAGCGGGGCTACTACCTGTCCATCATCCAGGACTCGGTGGCCGGCCTGGTCACCTTCGCGGCGGGCGGCGTCGAACTGCCGCCCGCGGAGCGCGTGCACCGCACCGTCGACAGCTATCTGCGCTACGCCGAGCACAACCAGGCCGCGTACCGCACGATCGTCAGCGGCGGTGTCGGCTTCGACGCCGAGGTCCATGCCATCCGGGACGGGGTGCGCGAGGTGATCGTCGAGACCATCGCCGAAGGCGCCTACGGGACCAGTGACATCACGCCGCTGGCGCGGATGGGTCTGCTGTCCTGGGTGTGCAGCGTCGAGGGCGCCACTCTCGACTGGATCGACCGTCCCGTACTGCCCCGCGAGACCATGCGTGAACTGCTGGTGAAGATGCTCGGCGGAGCCATGCGCGCCATCGAGGAACTGGATCCCGCGCACCCGGCCCCGGAGCCCGCCCGCCGCGACGTCTGACGCGTCGGCGTCCGCGGGCTCGATGCCCGGGACGCCGACGTCTGCGATGGGGCGCGTCGGGAGACTGCATCCGGTGTCTCCTCGTGGGGAGGGGAAGCGAAAGTTGATTGACATGAGCGCGACGACTTTGCCGGAGCGGGGCAGCGGGAGGGCTGGCCGACGAGGTCGATGGTGCGGACCGGTTTCGATGTTCGGAAAATTCTTGGAGTAAGCGGTCGTTAACAAGTGACGTGCTCGGGTTGATCGGGCATACTCACAGCTCACAACGGCTGGTCAGCAGCTTCCGAGACCCGGGGGCGACAGCATCGGCCAGGCACCGGAACCACCCGGCGGAGCCGCCCCGACCCAAGGCGCACATCCGCCGATGTGCCCGAACAGGGAGGAGAGCGTCGCCATGTCCGACCACGCCCCGCAGCCGGTGGACCGGCAACTGCCCACGGACGAGGCGCGGGATCTGATCTCGCTCGTCCGCGACATCGCGCAGCGCGAGATCGCCCCGAAGGCGGCCGAGGAGGAGGACGCCGGACGTTTCCCGCGCGAGGTCTTCTCCCTGCTTTCCGAGTCCGGACTGCTCGGACTGCCCTACGACTCGGCGTACGGCGGCGGAGACCAGCCGTACGAGGTCTACCTCCAGGTCCTCGAAGAACTCGCCATGGCGCGCCTGACCGTCGGCCTCGGCGTCAGCGTGCACACCCTCGCCTCCTACGCGCTCGCCACCCACGGCACCAAGGAGCAGCAGGCCGAGCACCTGCCGGCGATGCTCGGCGGTGGCCTGCTCGGCGCCTACTGCCTCTCCGAGCCGTCCTCCGGGTCGGACGCGGCCTCGCTGCGCACCAAGGCGGTGCGTGAGGCGGGGGGAGACTGGGCGATCACCGGTACCAAGGCGTGGATCACGCACGGCGGCATCGCCGACTTCTACACCGCCATGACGCGCACCGGTGAGGACGGCCCGCGCGGGATCACCGCGTTCCTGGTGCCCGGTGACGCCGAAGGGCTGAGCGCCGCCGTTCCCGAGAAGAAGATGGGCATGAAGGGCTCGCCCACCGCGCAGGTCCACTTCGACGGCGTACGGGTCGGGGACGACCGGCGGATCGGCGAGGAGGGCCAGGGCTTCGCGATCGCCCTGTCCGCGCTGGACGGCGGACGCCTCGGCATCGCGGCCTGCGCGATAGGCCTGGCCCAGGCGGCGTTCGACGAGGCACTGGGGTACGCGGCCGGGCGGCGGCAGTTCGGGCGGCCCATCGCCGACTTCCAGGGGCTGCGGTTCATGCTCGCCGACATGGCCACGCAGATCGAGGCGGGGCGCGCGCTGTACCTCGCGGCGGCCCGACTGCGGGACGCCGGGAGGCCGTTCGCCAAGCAGGCGGCCATGGCCAAACTGCACTGCACCGACACGGCGATGCGGGTCACCACCGACGCCGTCCAGATCCTCGGCGGCTACGGCTACACCGCGGACTTCCCGGCCGAGCGCTACATGCGCGAGGCCAAGGTGCTGCAGATCGTCGAGGGGACGAACCAGATCCAGCGCATGGTCATCGCCCGCCATCTCGCGGGGCCGCCGACGAGCTGACCCGGCTTCCTGGCCGGGGTGCCGCGAGCCGGGCCCACTCCGGGTCGTGCCGGCCCGGCAGGGCGCGGCCCTTGTCGGCCCAGGCCCGCATCAGATCGCGGTAGATCGGCGGATCCGGGAGCTGCGGCGGTGGCGGGGAGGTGGTGTGCCCGGCGGGCTGCGGTACGGGCGGCGGAGCGAGGGCACGGCGTTGACGCCCGGTCGTCGAGCGCGTGGGGGTCGTCATGCCTGGGCAACGCGGGAGCGACCGGGCAGGTCACCGACCGCCTGAATAGGGCGTGCGTTCGCGGACGTCCGCTCCGGCCGCCCGCCCGGGTGACGCACCGCGCACGGAATCCCGTCGCGGTGCGCTTGCCGGGCCGCTCCGGCCGGGCCGGGGCGGCTCAGGCGGCGTGGTGCCGTATGACGGGCACCCTGATCGGGCGCGAAGCCGGGCCGCCGACGTGCGAGAAGGGCTGGGTGCGCCAGTCGAGCCCCTGAGGGAGCGTCAACAACAGGGCGGTGTCCTGCTCCTGGAGCGTGGCGGACTCGTCCGCCGGCCGGGCCTCGTCGGCACTGCGGCCGGTGCCGGTGCAGACCGTGAGCCCGAACGGGTTCCACGGCGAGGCGCACAGCGCGTGCTCCGGCAGGACCTCCTCGTCCGCGAGCAGTGCGATGGGCTGCGCGCAGTCCGGGCAGACGACCCGGTACATCTCGAAGGTGTCGTACGCGTCGAGTTCCTCGTCGAGGGCGTCGGGGTCGACGTACTCGGGGACGAGCTCGACGACGGGCTGCTGCCGCTTGGGCGTGGTGCGACCAGGGCGCTTAAGACTCTGCATGGGTTCTCCCCCTCGGGCTGGGCCGTGAAGGCACTGCGGCCTCGACCACAGCAAGCACTTCCCCTCCCCCATCGGAGGTAATCACGAGAACATCACGGAGGCTGTTCGAAAGGTGTGGTGTTCGTCACACTCCGTCCGAGGGTGCTGCCCGCGGGCGGTTTCGTCCCCCGCACGACTCGGGTCGGGTGCCCGGCACATCACGAACCGGGCATGACCTGGACAGCTCGGGTATCCGAGGAGATCGACGGCACTGTAGGTTCTTGCGCCATGGAGGAGCTGGACCGACAGATCGTGCAGCTGCTCGTCAAGGACGGGCGGATGAGCTACACAGACCTGGGCAAGGCCACGGGCCTGTCCACGTCGGCCGTGCACCAGCGGGTGCGCAGACTGGAACAGCGTGGCGTCATCCGCGGCTATGCCGCGGTCGTCGACCCGGATGCCGTCGGTCTGCCCATGACCGCCTTCATCTCGGTCAAGCCGTTCGACCCCAGTGCCCCCGACGACATCGCGGACCGCCTCGCGGGCGTGCCCGAGATCGAGGCCTGTCACAGTGTCGCGGGCGACGAGAACTACATCCTCAAGGTGCGGGTGGCCACCCCGCGCCAACTGGAGGAACTGCTCGCACGCGTGCGCTCACTGGCGGGCGTCTCCACCCGGACGACGGTGGTCCTGTCCACTCCGTACGAGGCCCGTCCGCCGCGCGTCTGACCCGCACCCGCGCGGGAGTGCGCCGCGCGTGCGCGGCGCGACCGGACGTGTGGCGCGCGGGCGCAGCGGTGCGGACGTGACGTGAAGGGCGGCCCTGGGTGCGGGCCCGGCCCCGCGAGGGGCGACACTGTGGGTCATGAGTGAACGCACCGCCCCGCCGCACACCGTCCTGCTCCGTCGCGGCGAGGTCCACAGCCCCGCCGACCCCTTCGCCACCGCGATGGTCGTCGAAGGCGGCCAGATCGCCTGGGTCGGCTCCGAGGGCGCCGCCGACTCCTTCGCGGACGGCGTGGACGAGGTGATCGACCTCGACGGGGCGCTGGTCACCCCGGCGTTCACCGACGCGCACGTGCACACCACGGCCACCGGGCTGGCCCTCACCGGCCTCGACCTGTCCGACGCCCCCTCCCTGGAGGCCGCGCTGGTCCGGGTACGGGAGTTCGCCGCCGCCCGTCCGGCCGACCGGGTCCTGCTCGGCCACGGCTGGGACGCGTCCCGATGGCCGGACGGCCGCCCCCCGACCCGTGCCGAACTCGACGCGGCCACCGGCGGACGCCCTCTCTACCTCAGCCGGATCGACGTCCACTCCGCGGTCGTCACCACCGCGCTGCTCGACCTCGTCACCGGCGAGATCGCCCGCGAGGCACCCGGCGAGGCCCGGCCGCTCACCGGCGACGCCCACCACGCCGTACGCGCCGCCGCCCTGGGTGCCGTCACGCCCGCCCAGCGCACCGAGGCGCAGCGTGCCGCCCTGGCCCACGCCGTCTCACTGGGCATCGGCACCGTCCACGAGTGCGGTGGCCCGGAGATCTCCTCCGAGGACGACTTCACCGGCCTGCTGCGGCTCGCCGCAGAGGGCGGTGGCCCGCGCGTCGTCGGCTACTGGGCCGAGCGGAACGTCGCCAAGGCCCGCGAACTGGGCGCGACCGGAGCCGCGGGCGACCTGTTCGCCGACGGGGCCCTCGGCTCGCACACCGCCTGCCTGTACGAGCCGTACGCCGACGCCGGCCACACGGGCACCGCCCACCTGGACGCCGCCGCCGTCGCCGCCCATGTCGTCGACTGCACCGAGGCGGGCCTCCAGGCGGGCTTCCACGCCATCGGCGACGCCGCCAACGGCGCGGTGGTCGACGGGATGCGCGCCGCCGCCGAGGAGGTGGGCATCGCGCGCGTGCGGGCCGCCCGGCACCGGGTCGAGCACGCCGAGATGCTCACCCCCGAGACCGTCGCCGCGTTCGCCGAACTCGGCCTGACCGCCTCCGTCCAGCCCGCCTTCGACGCCCTGTGGGGCGGTGAGGACGGCATGTACGCCCGGCGCCTGGGCGTGGCGCGGGCCCGCTCCCTGAACCCCTTCGCGGCCCTGCTGCGCGCCGGTGTCCCGCTCGCCTTCGGCTCGGACAGCCCGGTCACGCCCCTCGACCCGTGGGGCACCGTCCGGGCCGCCGCCTTCCACCGCACGCCCGAGCACCGGATCTCCGTGCGGGCCGCGTTCACCGCGCACACACGGGGCGGCTGGCGGGCGATCGGACGTGACGACGCGGGCGTCCTGGCGCCGGGGGCCCCCGCCGACTACGCCGTGTGGCGCACCGGTGACCTCGTCGTACAGGCACCCGACGACCGGGTGGCGCGCTGGTCCACCGACCCCCGCTCCGGCACCCCCGGGCTGCCGGACCTGACCCCGGGTGGTGACCTGCCCGTCTGTCGGCGCACGGTGGTCGGCGGACGCGCGGTCTTCGTACGGCCGGGAGAGTGATCTACGCGGACCGCCCGGTGACGAGCACGTGCCGAGCCCCCGTCTCGCGACCTGCGCATCCTCCTCGCCGGCCAGACATCTGAACCGCATTGCGCAGGTCAAACGTCTGTTGGCGGGAAGCAGCGGGGGGAAAGCTAGGTTCGGCGGGGTCCACCATCGGACGCCCGACCGGGGAAGTTCCGCCCACTCGAGGCAACGCCGCTGGGTCAGGGACGGTGTGCCGCACCGGGCACCGTCACCGGGAGCCAGGCTCAGCGTCGGCGCGGCGCGAGGGAACGTTCCGGTGGGTCGGGAAGGTGTGGCCCCGGGTGGGGCCGGGCGCTCAGTAGACAACGGCTTCAGGTCGACTCGCAGCCGGCGGGTCCCAGGTCGGACCGAAGGGCGCCGGGCCCCCATCCGCCGTACACCGCACCCGGGGCCTTCCCCGCAGAGGGAAGGCCCGCTTCTACCCGATCTTCGGAAATTAGCACCATCATATGAACGTGATGCCATGTCGGTGCAGGCTGTGACCACTATGGTGGGACCCTGAACATGACATGAAGGGGCAGTTGTGAACGACGGCGACGGGACCCGCGCGGCGGAAGCCCAGGGGAGGACTTTCGGCCCGCTCGGCACGGCCTTGGTGATCATCCCGACCTACAACGAGGCGGAGAACATCAAGGCGATCGTCGGCCGGGTGCGCAGGGCCGTCCCCGAGGCTCACGTTCTCGTGGCCGACGACAACAGCCCCGACGGCACCGGCAGGCTCGCCGACGAACTGGCCGCCACGGACGACCACGTCCAGGTGTTGCACCGCAAGGGTAAGGAAGGCCTGGGCGCCGCGTACCTCGCGGGCTTCCGCTGGGGTGCGGAGCGCGACTACGGCGTACTCGTCGAGATGGACGCCGACGGCTCCCACCAGCCCGAGGAACTGCCCCGTCTGCTGACCGCCCTCAAGGGTGCCGACCTGGTGCTCGGTTCGCGCTGGGTGCCCGGCGGCCGGGTGGTCAACTGGCCCAAGTCCCGTGAGTACATCTCGCGCGGGGGCAGCCTCTACTCGCGGGTGGCGCTCGATCTGCCGCTGCGCGACATCACCGGCGGCTTCCGCGCGTTCCGCCGCGAGACCCTGGAGGGCCTCGGTCTGGACGACGTCGCCTCCCAGGGCTACTGCTTCCAGGTCGACCTCGCCCGTCGCGCGGTCAAGGCCGGCTATCACGTCGTCGAGGTGCCCATCACTTTCGTCGAGCGGGAACTCGGCGACTCGAAGATGAGCCGCGACATCGTCGTCGAGGCGTTGTGGCGGGTCACCGCGTGGGGCGTGGGGGACAGGGTCGGCAAGGTCCTGGGACGTGAGGACGCCAAACGGACCGAGCAGTCGCAGCGGGCCGAGCAGACGAAGCAGGGCGGGTAGGCGAAGGGGCCCGCTGGGCGGAAGGGGCGGGCCGCGCGTGCGTCCACCGCCCCGGGGCCCCGCCGGTCCCGCTTATCCCGTGCTGAGCAGGGGCCAGGCACACTGGGAGCATGACGACTGGCGCTCAGACCCCGAACCCCGCCCGGCCCCGGCGCTCCCGGCTGCGCACCGTCCTGCCGCTCGGCGTCGCCGCGTGGCTGGTGCTGGAGATCTGGCTGCTCACGGTCCTCGCCGGGGCGTCGAACGGGCTGGTGGTCTTCCTGGTGCTGCTGGCCGGTCTGGTTCTCGGTTCGGTGGTGGTCAAGCGAGCCGGCCGACGTGCCTTCGAGAACCTCACCGAGACGCTGCAGCAGCAACAGAGCGGCGTGCTGCCCGAGCCGCGGTCGAACAGCGAGGGCAACGGCCTGATGATGCTGGGCGGGCTGTTGCTGATCATCCCGGGTCTGCTCTCCGACGCGGCCGGTCTGCTCCTGCTGGTGCCCCCGGTCCAGAAGGCCGTGAGCCGCTACGCCGAGCGCACCTTCGAGCGCAAGCTGCGCGAGGCCGCCCAGGGCTCCCTGGGCGGCGCCTTCCAGCAGGCGCGTATCCACCGGCCCGACGGCAAGGTGGTCCAGGGCGAGGTGATCAGGGACGAGCGCGGTACTCCGCCGGGCGACTCCCCGCAGGAACCCCGGCCGCCGCTCCCGCGCTGAGGGCCGAGCCGAACGCACACAGGACCGCGAGTGGTGGCCCCCGCCTCACCGGCAACGTCCTCGAGGGCAAGGACCTGGTCGGCTTCGGAGCCGAGCCCGGCG